>NZ_JARPLC010000101.1:0-17809 GCF_032350395.1 Limnospira sp. PMC 289.06 | reverse complement strand
GTAGTTTGGGTTGGTTGCTTTTTTAATTCTCGTACTTAGTTTCAGTTGGCTGTTTTTTGGATTATCGTGCTTAGTGTCAGTTAGCTGTTTTAATTGTCGTACTTAGTTTGGGTTATGCGCTCCGCGAAATACATCGGTACATCAGTTTATTGCTGCTTAGTTTCAGTTACTCGTTTTCACATTATCGCCGCGCGCCATGTCAAAAGCTACTGGTTCTAAGCAGGGGTTATCGTGGGCGCGGGCTCCAAAAACTACTCGGTGCTGCGCAGTGTTTTATTTTCCCCCAGCCGCAGCTCACTCGCCTCAAGGTAATCATGTATTAACCAAAAAGTTATCGTGGGGTTTGGCTCGTTCGCGCTAGTGAACGGCAAGTTAGTCGTCATTAAGTGAAACCTTGTGCAGTTATTTAGGCGATCGCTTTTCAGGTGGCGGGGGGTCTGTGAAAAGGAGAGTGGGTAATGAAGAACGCTGCGCTTTTAAGCGGTACTCCGGCCGGCGCATAAGTGACTAGTGTTCAGTGAAAGTTAGTCGTGAGGAGCGCCCGCCTCCGTTTTTTTTATTGGGATAGCGCGGGCAAAAGTTATCGTACTTCAGTCAGGGCATATCCTGCGCGCCTCGTGCAATCGGCTCGTGCCGGTTCCGCAAGGCCTCCACCCGCCCTCGCCTCCATCAGTAGGGAAACTACGGAAGTAATGATTCTTTCGGAAGGTTTGGGAAATGATATTTCTGACCACGATGGACCAGAATGGCAGCAGCGACGAGACGTTTACCAACGTGCAGATATTCGCTCCAGTTTGATAGTGCCTCTGTATTACCGTCAGGAATTGTTGGCGGTTTTGGCGCTGCACCACACGGGATCGCCCCGTAATTGGCATGAACATGAAGTGCAGTTAGCTGCGGGTGTAGCAGATCAGGCGGCTTTGGCATTGTCTCAGGTGCGCGCATACGAGCAGGTGCGAGAATTGGCTCGTAGGGAAGCGCTGGTTAATACGATTACCAATGCTATTCGGTCTAGTCTTGACCCTCAGAAAATTTTTGCGGCTATCACTGAGCAATTGGGGGAGGCTTTGGAGGTTGATGGCTGTGCTTTGTCTCTCTGGAGTCCGGGAGATGAATATATGCAGTGTGTAGGCCTTTATAATGCGGCGATTAAAGAAACAGTAGTAGAGACTAGACCGGCGGCTTTGTCTGAACCTGATACCAGCACGACGACGAATTTGCCCCTATTGGGGGTAGAAACTAATCAATCCATTGAGTCCGATCAGTCCGATGATTTGCCTCAGTCGGCGGCTCCTATTAGTGGCAACCCGGTGCTTCAGGAATTGATTAGAACTCGCGCTCCGGTGGCGATCGCTGATATCGAACAGCGACCAGACTCGATGGTGATGTTGCCTTTGCGATCGCCTTCTAAGGCTCTATTGGTTGTGCCACTATTGCTCGATGGTGATATTATTGGCAGCATATCCCTACGCCAAAATCACCAAGTTCGCCATTGGCAACCCTCCGAAATTGATATGGTCCTGTTGGTGGCAGCCCAAGCCGCTTTGGCGGTACAGCAGGCTCGTCTATACCAAAAAACACGCCAGCAAGCAGAACGCCTATTAGAAGCCGACCGCCTCAAAACTGAGTTTTTTCAAAATGTCTCCCACGAGTTTCGCACCCCTTTGACTTTGATGATAGGTCCTTTGGAAACGGTGGTTAATCAACAGCAGGATCTGTCATTAGACCAAGCGAAAATTGCTCTGCGTAACTCCAGGCGACTATTGCGCTTGGTTAATCAATTATTGGATTTGCAACGGTTTGATGCGGGACGAATGCAGCCCAGTTTTCGCCCCTGTGACCTGGTGGAGTTTTGTCAGCAAACGGTGGAATCATTTAAGTCTTATTGCGATCGCAAACAAATTAATCTAGTTACCAATTTACAGAGTTGCCCCCAACTTTATCTTGATCTGGAAAGGTTTGATAAAGTCCTTTACAATTTGCTCTCTAATGCCATGAAGTTTACCCCCACCGATGGCACTATTACCGTTAGTCTCCAGCCCGAAGGGAATTATTGCCGTCTTATGGTCAAAGATACCGGGATTGGTATTAAACAAGAACAACTCCCCCATTTATTTGAACGCTTCCGACAAGCTGAAGGTTCAGCCAATCGCTCCTTTGAGGGGAGTGGCTTGGGATTGGCTCTGGTTAAAGAGTTGGTCGAACTCCATCATGGTCGCATTACTGTAGAGTCTGAGTATGGTCAGGGAACTACATTTACCGTCTGGCTACAAATGGGGAATCTTCATCTACCACCCTCGCCTCTCCTTGATGTTCCCGCTGAGTTTGATGCACGTCGAGCAGCCGTAGAATTGGCTGATGTGGAGGTCGATTTACCAGATGTACAAATTGACGACATAAATCTGCCGGAGGTTTTGGTTGCTGACGGTTCGGCTTCCCTCACGGACCACGGACAGTTGGGGTCTAATACTGTCCTGGTGGTGGATGATAACCCCGATTTGCGCCGCTATGTGTCGATGATGTTGCAAAATGCCGGATTTAATGCGGTTTTGGCTAAGAATGGCGCTGATGGTTTTAACAAGGCTCAGACTTATCATCCTGATGTGATTGTTACTGATTTGATGATGCCCCAGGTGTCTGGGTTGGAGTTGATTCGCATGATTCGCTCCTCACCTGAACTTAGGGGAACTCCAATTATTTTGTTGACTGCTAAGGCTGATGAGGATACCCGCATCGAAGGGGTTGAGCGCGGCGCTGATGCCTATGTTTCTAAGCCTTTTAATGACCGGGAGTTGATAGCTGAGGTCAGGAATTTACAGGCCCTCAAGGCAGAGGAACGACGGGTAGCCCATTTGAATAAGTATCTGACTGAATCAGTATTGCGACGGTTTTTGCCGGAGTCTATGGTCAAAAAGGCGGCGGCGGGGGACTTGACTCTGGATTTGCGCCCGGAACCGAGGCTGATTACCATTTTATTTAGTGATATTGTCGGTTTTACTCGGATGTCTAATGCTCTACAGTCTCAGGGGGTGGCGGAATTGCTTAATGAGTATTTGGGAGAAATGACTCGGGCGGTTTTTGAGAATCAGGGGACTGTTGACAAGTTTGTAGGAGATGCGATTATGGCTTTGTATGGAGCCCCGGAGGAGATGAGCCCCTCTGAACAAGTCCGACGCGCGATCGCTACGGCTAGACAAATGTTGGTGGCTCTCGAAAAACTTAACCAGGGTTGGCAGGAACGAGGTTTGGTGGGCCGTAATGAGGTTCCTCCGGTGCGGTTCCGCTGTGGGATTCACCAGGGTATGGCTGTGGTGGGGTTGTTTGGTTCCCAAGAGCGATCGGATTTTACGGCGATCGGTCCTTCGGTTAATATTGCTGCCCGTCTTCAGGAGGCTACTGCCCCCAACAGCATTATGGTATCCGCTATGGTGGCTCAGTATGTCCCCGATGAGGAGATTATTAAGCGCGAATTTCTCGAACTTAAAGGCATTGATGAGCCGGTAATGACTTGTGTGATTAACCCAAATATGCTGAATCAGTAAGGGATACAGCTTAATGGCAGATAATTTGGGAAAAAATGCGATCGCATTATCCCTTTTTCCCTTCCCCCTTCCGGCCGCGCGGTTTCTCGGTCGGGGGTTGGTTTGGGGCGGGTCTCCTTCTGGCGTTTCGCGGTTCACTTGGCTGCTGGTCTCTGCCTCTGGTCTCGCTTCCCCTAGCTGTCTGTTTCCCTTCGGTGCGGCTCGGCCGTTGCCGTTCCCCCTGCGCCGTTCGTGCGGTTGCCCCCGCTTGCCGGGTTCCCCGGAGTTTCTGTGGAGTGGGTGTCGTGGCCTTCGCGTCTTATGGGGTTGTCCGGGTCTCGTCTCGCTCTCGGTTGGCGGGTTTCCTTTCGGTTCCTCCTCTCGCCGTTCCTGGTCGCGGTCGCTTTCTGGTTTCCCTTTCGTATATTTATATAATAGCGTGTTAATACGCTACTTGTCAAGGGTTTTTTAAAAAAAGTTTTTGGCTCTGAGAGCTTGCCAATAGGGTGTTAATATGCTACTATAATAGTATCGAATTAAGACCAATAACCATGTTCGACTCTATTATTTTCTCAAGTGCGATCGCTGTCGGTTTCAGTGGCGCTCGTTCGCCAAATGAAGACATAGCCGAAGCCGTTCTGACTGTGGGGCGTTTTCTCCCCAATCAGAGCGCAGTTTTTACCGGAGATTGTCGCGGTGTTGATGCAATAGTCAGGTCGGCTGTACCTTATGCGCGGGTTTTCCGGGTTTCAAATTATGGAAACACTGCCCACCGGTCGATTGCAATGATTGATGAGCTGTTGAGTTTTAACCGCCAGAAATATGGCAGCGCTGTCTTGGCGGTGTTCCCGGCTCGTTCTTGCCCGTCGGGGTTGGTTCCCTCCTCCTCCTCCGGTCGCTGTTTCTGTGGAAAAGGTAGCGGGTCTTGGGCTAGTGCAGCCTATGCGATCGGTAGCGGGCTCAATACTGTTATCTACTTGGGTTCCAATGGTAAATTGCCGCCCGGTTGGGAAAATGAGAACAGTTACATCAGTGATGGCTGGTTTGTTTGGCGGCCGTCTGGCTTCCAGCTCTCGCTGCTGTTTTAAATAATTGCCGCCCCCCGCCTAGGGGGGTTTTTATTTTTCCTACTTTGTAAAGATATGTTACAAGTTGGTACAGTAGCGTGTTAATACGCTATTATAGGAAATGTAAGTTAAGACCAATAACTGACATGGACATTTCCTTTAATTTTATCGTTCCCCATTATTCCAGCCGTGCCTGGAGTGATTTCTACGGGTTGACCATCGTTGTTAATGAAGACAATCATTGTGTTCTTGAATGTTTCTACAGGAACCGCCCAATCATCTTAATCGGAAGGCTTGAAGGGTTGAATATTGACCTTAAAATTGACAACCTGGGTTGGTATCAGGGTTATTACGAAGAACGCGGACTTGATTACTTGGAAGGAATGCAGCGATGGAGTGCTAAGGTCTCCGTTTCCGGGGAAGTCAAAAGTAAACGGCAGCTTTGGGGCTGTTGTGTCCCTTGCGTTAATCCAGAAGCATGGGTTGATCTCAATGACACCTTGTTTGTTGGGTTAAATCATCAAGAGATTGTTATCGAGTATTTGAAGGATGCCAAAAATCTCATCGATGAATGTTTCCCCCTCTCTTATTCGGAACCCTGGGATATAGACGACGTAGACGAGGAAGACGAGGAAGAAGACGACAGCGTTATTGATGAGATTCTTTACGAGGAATTTAAATCAATCCGCGAGTCAGACGAAGCCAACTGTCACCAAATGATTCACGGAATCTAATAACTGTAATGCGATCGCGTTCCGCATAATGCGATCGCTCTCCCCTCTCAACAAAATTATCCACCTCGAAGTTAAGACCAAAATCATGATTTATTTAGAACTGAATCGCGGCAAATTTGAAGAAGTTATGCGCCACTTCTTTAGTTACAAAGCCTTCTCGTATGAAGCGATCGACCAAATCTTTGAGTTTTACGACACCAACGATGAACCCTTTAACTTTGATTATGCTGTGATTGCAGAATGTTGGACTGAGTACGAGACATGGGCCGCCGCCTTGGTAGACAATTGCAGTGAAGACGACCTGCGAGACAACGCCGAGGAACTTCTCGAAGAAGGCGAAATAGACGAAGAGAAAGCCAAGGAAGCCCTGGAGGAACTTGACGTAACCGTTTACGACATAGGGGCGACTGTTTTGGTTTATAACCCCAACTGGTAATCAACAAAGGCGATCGCATAATGCGATCGCTCTCCCCAATAGTTGCCGGGGGCGGGTGTATATAGTTGGCTGGTGTTTCCAATGGCTAACCGCGCACCCGCCCCTACTCGTCAACCGCCCCGGTATTGGGGCGGCGAATCTCCAAAAAAACCGATTGTGCAGTTATTTTGGGTAATTATTCGCGAAGTCCGTTAATAACTTCCTTAATTCCGAATTAGGAATAACTGCCAGCTTGTCCCTTACTTCCTCAGTCACGCGGATGGCAAATAGAGCCTTAGCGGGGTTTTCTCCCTCCTGCCTAAGAATCGCCGGATTTTTATCTGTGGAAAAGTTCGGATTGCCAGGCTTCCGATGGGTTTTAGTTCTCATTGTTTCCCCCTGTGTAAAGTTGTGTTACATTTTCTGCAAATGATTGCATATTAACACGCTATTATGTACAATATTAATACAGGGGTAGGGAAAAGAGCCGCTCTAACGGCTCCCTCCCTCTGTAGAGCCTCGAAGTTAAGACCAATAACAAAGGACTCCATTTATGAATATTAACACGAGTAAGCAATCTTTGACAAGCCTTTTGTACACAAAAGCCGCCGCCGCAAGGATTACCGGGGTATCACCCCGAAAAATTGAACGGGTAGAAATCTGGTGGAAGGTAATTTTTGTAGTATTCAAAAAAGGGAACCGCTTACGCCCCAGGTTTGTTAGTAAGAAGGCTTTTCACCAGGATTTCCAATCGTTTCGGCAAGGAAACACGGCAGAGCTAGAATTGCACCCCAACCCAACGGGAGAGGGGACTAAATTTGCTGTAATCAATCCCAAGACGGACGGCGTTTATTTAGTAACCCTTTCTAACCGTCAGCTCAGTTGTACCTGTCAAGATTTTGAAAAACAGCAGGAGGCGAACGATTGCCTCTCGCTTGAGATGGGCAAGCACGCGCCGAGGTGCAAACACATCTACAAAGTTTTAGAATTGGGTGATATAGAGTTCCTAGAAAGCCTAAGCCACGACATTGACATCTCCCCGGTTGATGATAACTGGCTCGCTAATGATGATTGGCTCTCCGAGAGTGATTATTCCCAAGTTCCGGCTTACTGGTAACAAAGAAGGAAAGGCGATCGCCTAAAAGGATCGCCGCCGCCACGACTATTTTATTGAGGTTAGAACCATGAATATCTACGCAAAACTACTGAAAGCCCGACAAGCTATCACCGGCATTCAAAAAAACGGGAAAAACAAACACCGCAATTATCAATATTCAACTATTGACGATATTAATGCGGGGGTAGTCCCTGCCTTGGCAGAACAAGGATTGATAGTTGTCTCCCAAGTAACAATCCGAGGAGAGGAAAACCCTATCCAAGTATTGCTCACAGAAATTATTGACACCGAAACCGGGGAGAAAATTTCAAGCGAGTTTATTATTGGGGGCTTAGAAACCAAAGTATCGCTCCTTGAAACTGTCTACACCGAAAATGGAGAGAAAAACACGCGGCACGTTTATCATTCAGGCTTAGAAGCCAAAGCCCAGGACATTGGCGCAGCTATCACATATGCGCGGCGTTATAACTTAACCTCTCTCCTCAATCTTTCCTCAGAAGAAGACCTAGACCACGATACCAATAAGCCACCATTTTCGCGACTCAAAAACCAACCCGCCAAACCGCCAGCAACCAAACCCGCCGCCAAACCGCCAGAATCACCAAACGGCAATAAACCCACGATAAACCCCTCTGGGAATGACCAAGTTACCAACTGGATTAAGGAGAGCGATCGCCTAATCAACTATCTCGAATGGGATATAGAAACAGCACGCAATTTTCTGAAAAAACACTTCAGGAAGGCAGGACGCTCACAGCTTAATGAGGCGGAATGGGTGAGGTTTATTGAGTTACTCAGGGCAGAAGCTGTCAAACCTGCTGCTGATGATGATTATTTAACAAGTGCTGCCTATGGAATAGAAGAGTAAAGTCAAACCCGCCGCCATTTATTCCGGGTATTTGGCGGCGAGTCTCTTTGGGTTGCGTAGGTAAAGGCTCCGCTGGGTGTTTGGGTTGTAAAGGCTCCGCTGGGTGTTTGGGTTAAAAAATTTCGGGAGGTTCAGAGGTAATGCGATCGCATCCCCAAAGGTTTCAGTTTTTTAGAGGTAGTGAACAGCGCACCCGGCAAGTTACTGATTTTTCGCGCCTGCGGCAGTTGACTTGTGGGAAGCATAGCAAGAAGGGAATTAACTTGTGGGAAACATCAGAGATTGAGGGTCTCCGTTTCGCTCGCAAGCTCGCTACACTCCGACCACTCGCCCGCCACCCACCCCCACAGCACCCACCTCAAACCAAATGATTCTAGTAAGGAGGGGGTGGGACGGCAGTTAATAAGTGGAAAAAATCACGATTTTTTCCACTTACTTATTCTTCTTCCTTCATTCCAATTAATTGGAATAATCGCAACCGTTGCTCTGGTGTAAGAGCCTGAATAAACTTCTCGACAGTTGAAGCCCGACAATCAAGCCTTCCTGTTAAAAAATCGTTAATCTTTTGACGATTAACACCTG
The DNA here is from genome assembly GCF_032350395.1 of Limnospira sp. PMC 289.06. NCBI lineage: Bacteria > Bacillati > Cyanobacteriota > Cyanophyceae > Oscillatoriales > Sirenicapillariaceae > Limnospira > Limnospira sp. PMC 289.06. The sequence goes on along the minus strand of NZ_JARPLC010000101.1, from coordinate 9,505 downwards.
TCAAGTGAGCAAAATCAGACTGAGAAATATAACTTTCTTTCAACACTATTGCCAACGCTGTTCTTAGTTGCATATTGTACCCGTTTTCGAGTACAATATTTTACCATAAATAGTACACCTGCAAAGTTAAGGCCAACAACATGACATATGACATAAACTACATACAAGCCGACTTCGATAAAATGTCCACAAATGGACGAGTTTCAATGTCCAAGTTTGCAACACATTGCGAAAAGACCTACAACATCAGTTATTCCGATTTCATCTCGATAGTTAAACAGCAGCTTCACTGCGAGATAGTGACCGATAAAAACCACAAATACTTAGTCAGAGACCCAGAAGCACCACCAGCGCCCCCAATTCTTAGCCAATTAACTGCCACCCCGGCAACAAAAGAGCTACCCCTGAATGAGATTTTGGAGAACCATATATTTCAGCCGAGAGGTACTGTCATCTACCAAGACGGGATTGATGAAGACGTGGTGGCACAATACACCGAATGGTTAGAGTATAGCGACCCCCCGGCGTTGGAGGTTTGGCAAGGCTGCATTGATGACCAGTGCGGTTATTGGTTACTCAGCGGGTATCACAGGAAAAGGGCACTTAAGGAGAGCGATCGCAAAACTTTCCCATGTGTTGTCTTTACCGAGGAAAATTGTAGTATCGAGGAAGCCATTTACCGGGCTAATACTTCCAACCTCAGAAGCAAGGAGCGTCAGATATTCAAGATGCGCTCACAGGAATGTAAGCGGGCGTGCAAGCGGTTTATTTCAGTGATGAATAAACTCTCCTCAGAGGCAGTCAGAGAATTTATCGATATGGCTCAGAATATGAGCGGAAATAAGAAGACGTGGAGCAGTCTCAACAATAGCGTTATTGGGGCTGTATTTGGGTTTAGTCGTACCACAATTGCCCGACTTATTAAGGAAATTGAGTTTGAGGAAATCTTGAAATCGGCAGGAATTGACCAGAACGAGCAGTATAGGCAGTTAACCCGTATAGAGTTTAAAAATAGTGCCGGTGATGTTTACACGGGGACAATCCGTTATATCTCTCTAAATAACTTTAATCTGACCGTTGATTGGGATAAAGCCCGGTGGCAGTTGCCTGAGATTATCGACAGCACTTCACCATTTATCAGAGATATTCAGAAAACGAACGTTAAGCGACAAACAGTTGAGCCCCACAACGCCGGTGATGTCTGGGTGGCGGGATATGGTGTTGGTATCCTTATCCGGGATGAAAACGCCAAACTAGAACCCAATATTTGGGGTTTGGAAAACATCCTAGAACCGGACTGGGTGGATTGGGTGATTCTATTTCTCGATAAAAACACGCGGGGGATGCACCGTTCCCTAGCATCATTCAGCCGCCACGAAGTTGACATCGAGGAAACTACATCCTATATGTACTACCCGGAGGAACGTATTGAGATGTTGCAGTCCTCTCAAGACAATTTGGCGGCGCAACAGATACGCTATCTCAGGAAGACAATGAACCAACCTTTAGACCATTTGGTAGATACTTACTTTCCTGTGAATGAGAGTGATGATAATCTCCCAGAACCAGACAACACAGACGAGGAAGTTGAGGATGATGAGGATTTTTACCAGAATACGGAGGATGAATTTACCGAAACCAGAAAGCGTTTGTTGGGTCACGTTAAGCCCAGGGGAGAAAATGGGGCGGAACTACCCTCTATTCCCCCCAACCCTGACGCGCCGCCAGAAGAGTTCTTACCCAGCAAAGAAGAAGTACGCAAGAAGTCTGTTAAACAAGCCGTCCATGAGATTGAAATCAGTTCCACATTTGTAGAAAATTCTGAGCTACAACGGCTGCTCATTATCGTCAAAAAAGAAATCGCCAGACGAAACCTTGATTGGTTGTAGTAACTTCTACTTATTAATCTAAGTAAGCATCAAATAATTGATTTTTGTCCCCACATCGGTGGGGCTTTTTTTTGGAGATTACAAATAAACCGCCACGCTCCAATTTCCCTTGTATCGAGAATAAGTATATTGGCTCACCCTTTAAGATTTTCTTAATAAACGCTCACCGGAAACGTCCGGTAGAATGAAAAAAATTTTTTCTATGGACTAAGCATATTATGGAAACGACTGACGAAAAAATTTCCGTTAGTGAAGCACAAAAAACTCTGGGATTAGCCAGAAGTGCATTTTATGACCGGATGAAATTTCTAGGAATCACTCCAATCAAGGAAGGACGTAACAGCTTTTTAACCGTCGATTCCTTACAACTCCTAAGCGAGTTGGGAGAGCATATTAACAACACTGGAACAATGGAAGGATTTGGGGCCATTGAGGTCCGAAGCGAGGGAGAGCTAGACAGTCAATCACAAGAAGAGTTTTCCCAACCGAATATCAATGAAGGCAACCCAGAGCAGCAATTCCAAGGGATTCTACGGAGTGCTAAGGAGCATCGGGCGGGGATTGAGATTGCTAAATATGCGATCGCATCCCGGTTAAGTGTCGAGGACTTAGACCCTGATTTGATTGAACAGATAGAAGCGACTAGGGCGGCGACTCTCCCAAAATCGGTATCCGCTGCCAAGACAGCGGGGGCGGTGTTGGAGCAGTTCATGCAAGGAAGAATCTAGATCAGGTGATGGAGGCGATCGCCACTGGGAGTGTGATTGTCCTAGCGGAAGTTGGGGTAGCCGATGATTTACCCCTGGCAGTTCACGAGGAATGTCAGGGGCGTTTTGATTGTGCGATCGCCATCTACAAAGGTTCGGGAAAAAAGTTTTTCCAAGCCATAGCTGAACAGTTGGATATTCCCACGACCGAGCCTAAGTTAGACAAGAACGGGGACGCGGTTGGGGAAAAGCCCATGTCAATGGATGCTCTCAAGGAGGAAATCGCCGATAATATCCAGCCGGATACGGTGTTAATTTTCCCGGAGGCGAAACGACTGACAACCGGTATCCGTTACTGGTTAGAAGACTTGATGGCGGCGGGGGTGAAGGTGTGCTGTTTTGCCGTTAATAATCCCCGGCGCGATATTTTCCTAGATATGGCAGAGATTGAAATCGACCCTCCAGACGACCGCGCTATCAGGGAAATTTTGAGGGCGGAAGCTGTGGCGTTTGGTTTAAACCTAACCGAGAATCGACTAGCTCAACTGCAAACATTAGCCGGCCGTAATCCGGCGATCGCCCGCAAGGTTATCCGACGGGAACGCCTGGGAATGAATCCCGACAAGGTAGAGCATTCCCAATATCTGGACATTAGCCCGATAGTTATGGCGGGGCTGGCTATGCTGGCAATTGTCCGTTTTATCGGTATGGGAACAGGAAACCGAAGCCTTTATATCATCGGCGGTATCGCTATGATGACAGGAATGTCCCTTAAATATCTCGGAAGGGTTCGGGGCGCTAGAAAAAGGTACGGGGAATGATAAGTGCAACCTTGTGCAGTTATTTGGTGGGACAAATAATAAGTGCAACCTTGTGCAGTTATTTACCTAGCCAAATAATAAGTGCAACCTTGTGCAGTTATTGGAGGTGGGACAGATGATGAGTTTAACCCATGCGGCGATCGCCGCCGGTGTAGTCGGATTAGGTTTGGGAACGAATGACCCATTAACGATGGGTTTGGCAATCATCGGCTCACAGCTTCCAGACATTGATACGACTCAAAGCACTATTGGGGGCATCTTCTTTCCCATCAGCGAATTTCTGGAGAAGAGATATCCCCATCGGACGATTACTCACTCACTATTAGCCACGGCGTTTGTGGCTATAGCGTCCTACCCGCTAATTTATTGGGGTTTAGTCAGTTTCAAGCCTTGGATAGCTTTGGCGTTAGGGCATTTAGTGGCTATATTTTCCGACACTTTCACCAAGCAGGGGGTTCAACTGTTCTGGCCAATGCCTGTGTGGTGTGTGTTTGGTTCAAATCCACGCCGCCGACTTACCACCGGTGGAACTGGGGAATATTGGGTGCTTGCCGGAGCTGTTGCCTTGTGTGTTTTAAATTGGCAGGTTGCAACTGGCGGCGGATTACGCCCGGTAGTTTCTCAGTTTATAGGAATGACGGGGGAAACTATCAGTCATGTAAATTCCGTGGCATCAGAAAGGCAAGTTTTCGTTTCATTGTCGGGGAGGATGAAGGAATCCAAGGAAGTTGTCAATGGGCAGGAATTTTTGGTTATTGATTCCTCGCCCACAAACTTAGTTTTGTTTGACATTGAAAATCAATCCACCGTCTCAACTTCAGATATTGAAATCCAAACTATTCGAGTTTCCCGGAAAGGAAATCGATGGAGAAGGCATCAAGTTGAGTTATCCCTCATTGATGAACCATTAAAGGTTGTCTCATCACCGCCATTAACTTTTGTAGTGGGAAAGGTTGACATTGAAGGGGAAAAGATAGACTTGAATTATTCTTTACTCGGTCAAGTCAACGGAATTGATATGACTGGTGATATCAAGGTAATTGCTTATGAATAGATTGAAGTCCATTTTCTTCACTTTACTGGTCATTATCACCGGGGTGATGATTATTGACCGAGAGGAAACTCAAGCACAATCTGACTCACCCATCATTATTCAGAGAGAACAAGCCAAAAGGCATCAAATCACCTGTAAGGTGAAATCCCTGGATGATATTTCTGTATCGGAAGGGCTTTCAATTCAAACTGGAGATACAGTCTGTTCTGATTCAGCCAGGTTGCGAGAACTACAGGAGAGGAAAACCTTTTTGGAAAGTGCGATCGCTTCTGAACCGTCGCCATTGCAGTTTGTTCCCATCGAACTGCCACCGGCTGATTTTAGTAAGGAAGAAACCGCCGTTACTATTGCCAAGGCAAGATTAACCCGACTGGAGCAGAACCCGCCGCCAGAATTAAATTTTTTCAACATGAATGATTCCCGAATCTATGAACCCCATGCCTTTAACTCTTATCTCAATTATCAGGATGAGATTGCAGAAGCTAGGTATCATCTAGCCCAAACCATCGCCAACCTGAACAATGCCAAAATTAACCGGAAGCAGGAAGAGTTCCAAGTTAGCCAACAGAATTTACAGAAACAGCATTCCATCATTGTTAAACAGCAGGAGATGAACGCTGCCTGGATGATTCAAAAAAATCAGTTATCCACTGAACTGTCTAGGATTAACGAAAATCTCCAAAATGTCAGGGGCGTTATATCTCCAGTGTCGGGAAACGTTCACCGGGTACGATTCCTGAATCAAGATGATGAAAACGTCCTTAGTGTTCAAATCGTTATTAATTACGAATGATGCGAAAATTATTAATGTCCTTACCTCTCATTCTGGGATTAATTCTTGTAGGGGCGCACAGTATGAGAAATAGCCCAGATGACAGCGTTACCGATGCCGGTAGGGTAAGTCGCAATGAGTTTCGGGGATTGCCAACAGCTAACTCGGAATTATGCTCTCTAAAGCCTGGCAGTGTTTACGACGGTGACACCATTAGAGTTTTCTGTGGTAATGAAGAGTTGAGAATTAGATTCTGTGGTATTGACGCACCAGAAATAGACCAGCCGGAGGGTATTGCCAGCCGTGACCATTTACGGGAATTGATTGCATTAGGTGGCGGCGATTTGTATGTCATTAGGGTTGAGAGCGATCGCTATGGTCGCACAGTCGCTGAGTTATTTACACCTACCCCCGATGGCGGCGAGATTCATCTCAATACGCAAATGATTATGGATGGTCATGCCTGGAACTGGACACAATACAGCCAAAGGTGTCCAAATGCACAATCATACCAAGTCGCAGAATCTATAGCCAGGGAACGTGGTTTGTATCCACCACCTGGAACCCCACCATGGGAACATCGCCGCCAATATCGTCGCCAGATGATACACTAATTATTGGTAAATCCCCACCGAAATAAGTGCAACCTTGTGCAGTTATTTTACTGTGAACTTCTGTTGACTTCGTACTCGAAATCGGGTACACTGTAAACAGAAAAAAATACCCCTAGCAGTCACTAGGGGAAAATAAATAAACTTTGAGGAGAATCATAGCATGGATATTGAAGAATTCCAACGGTTTGCTTATGAATCCAAGCTGACCCCAGCGAGTCAGAACCTGTACTTGTGGTTAGTGAAGAACCATAACGAGGACGCGGACGATTTACGGGACTTTGACGAATTTATCGAGAAACACCGGGGCAAGCCATATCACAGGGAAACCCTCCGACGTTCTATTAATCAGTTAAAAGAGCATGGACTGATTGTAGTTGCCAGAGAATTTCGCTGGAATATCCTGAGATTAGCGCTTCGACCTCTTAAACTTTTAAACCAAAAAAAATCTCCAGAGTCAGACCAGAAGTTGACAAAAAAGCCCTCAAAGCCTAGAGGATTCGGGGGTGGGTTCATACAACAACAACCTATTAAGAGTAAGAAATCAGAGAAAGCCAAACAGTCTAAAATGGAGTTGGCTAAAAGGTTGGAAATTTGTGAGGCGGCGGGGCTAGATTACGTTCCAGGTCAGCAAGAATGGCTACTAGGGTTCAGCATTGAAGAGATATCAGATGCCGTTAAATACCTACTTAAACAAGCCGACATTCATAACAGGGAGGGATTTTTCAGGCGCAGCCTTGAAGAATGTTGGAATTTTGCCCCAGTCCAAAAACTGGTTAATATAGCTGGATTGCGTAGTTTGGGGGTTTTGGCATGAAGGCTTAATTACTTTGAGATACCATAAATATTTTCTTGTAACTGACAACTTGCACATAGTTGGACTTATTTATCGTGCCTTGAGTTTCCAGCACTTTAAAGTTCCACAACTTTGGATTCTGAGTTTCCAGCACTTCAGAATCCGAACCTGAGTTTCCACAACTCTGGAATCTTTAGGTGCTATCCACACGCTATGTTTTCAAATAACTGCACATAGTTGCACTTATTTTCTGTTGTCATGGTTTTTTCCCTTAGATAACTGCACATAGTTGCACTTATTTTGATGTACCCGCCGCCGGTGTTTGGTTAAAAAAGATGCGATCGCCTTTCCAATCGCCTTTCCAATCGCCTTTCCAATCGCCGCCATGGTTGTCAAAAATTCTCTATGCAGTAGCGATACGTCGCACTCCGACCATACGCGATCGCCTTTTCACGGTTTTTTCCCAGCCGTTTTGGGAGGTGGTTGGCTAGTGTGGTGGCAGTTTTGTGAAGGCTTCGCTGAGTGTTTAGACTGTCTGTTCTGGGGTTGCACTTATTTCCCGCCGCCACTTTTCCATTTAACTGCACATAGTTGCACTTATTTCCCGTCGTCATGGGTTGAGATAACTGCACATAGTTGCACTTATTTTCGGGGAAAAAATCTTGACAAATGTACTCGTTTTCGGGTACAATATACTTGATTAAGGGTACTTGATAAAACTTTCAGTTAAGGAGGAGATATAAGCATGATTATCATACAAGCCTTGAGTCTCACAGAGACGGTATCTAATGAACCTTCTCCCATTGATGCAACAGTGAAGCCGTTGAGTGGCGCAACAAATGTTCTCAATTATCAGGCTCAGAATCATCCCATTTATTTTACTCACAATTCTGATGGTGAAAAGGGACTAAGGTACGAGATTGAAATGATGTCTCATCTACTTCAATTATTCCCCAAAGTTCGGTCTGGTTTGATTTCCTACAATGATGACAGCCTGTGGCACGTCTATCCATCACCAAAGCAAAAAAGGGAATATCAGGTTTGTGATGTTTCTAATAAATATCCAGATTTAAAAGGTTCATATAAATGGACTGGTGCAGTTAATTATCTTTTACTTCAAACCAAGGTTAAAGATAAGGTTTGGCTTGTGGGGTATGACTTCTGGGAGCTTGTCGCCAGTGAACTTCAGATATCTTTTATGGCTTCAGATATCTTTATAGGTTGGCAAAACTTTAATGCCAGTTGTGAACCTGTAAATCCAAACCCATACAGAGTCTAGTCAACGGATAGACATAAAAAAAGGGGAGTTTTCTTTCCCCTAAAACCATTTACTTGAGCAAATCTATTATGACAACGATTACGAAAAGGAGTCAACTGATAGGGTTGGCACTGTTCCTTTCATGTGCGCCGGCGATGGCACAGCCTTTACACCCTTACGTTACTAGCCGGGAAGTCACCAGGATGCAGGGAACCTTACGGGATTTGGGGTGCAATGTAGACGATAAGGCTGCCACCGAGATTGCTTTACTGGTACGTGGGAAGCCTCATCAGTATTTCAATACCTGGCAATATCAGGAGTTTCCTACCGGGTCATTAACTATTTACTGCATTAATACACGGGGACGGATAAGCACGCCGCCACCACCAAACGGGAGAGTAATTTTCAACCGGCAAGGTGTGACCATTTTTGAGCATTCAGATAACCGGAGGGGGAGAGAATGAGTCAAAATCTTCTGGCGGCGAGTGCGATCGCATCTAGCATGATTTGTTTATTACAATCACCAGTGGCGGCGCAACATCAGCCCAGGTTTAGAGGTAACGTTCCCCCAGAAGAAGTGATGGTGGAATACATGGCGACTTGTGGCATAGGTTCCGTACCCGCCGCCATTTGGGATTACGCCAACTACTTAGCGCCAAAAAGTTCCGCATCCACTTTAAATGTCTATCTGATTGGTTATCAGTGGAATGAAGAATCAATCCACATTATCGCCAATGATTTACTTAGGCAGGGGTCATTAACCAACGCGGTGCTGTTATTTTGTCCCCCCAGTCCTGATGGTTATTCCCCAACTCAAGAAGTTGTCAAAACTACCAGGTTGCTTAAATCCTACAGTGGGTTAAATGCTAGACCTCTATCTACTCTGTTGATTCAAGTTCAGGGGATGAATTAAGATGTATAAAGTTTTTAAGTCTTTGGCGATCGCATCTACCCTGATGTTGAATTTCAATTTTCTGGAACCGGCTTTAGCTGATGTGAAGATTCATGACTACCAAACCGGCAGGGGTGATTGTATTTCCGCAGACAATATTATAATCATAGCCCGTACTATAGCAGCGAAGACGAACGTTCCGATATCTTTAATCGTTTTACCTAGAGATACATTGGTTCAGTCTCCAGGGGCCAGGCAAACTCCCCAAGCCGAAATATATCGACGTTTAATTCTAGCTATGAACACGATAATGACTCACGGTCGAGTTCCCTTAATTATCACTTGTGGTGACAGAAACCAGTGGGAGTTTACAAACCCAGACTGGAGAACGTGGGAATGGCGTGCGAGACCTGTTCCCGATATGGAGGGTGTGAAATTATTTGTGCCTCATGGTTCATCTGTAGATATCCCGTTTTAGGAGACAGTAATTAGTGCGATCGCTTTTCGGGTGGAGAGCGATCGCTTTTTCATGTTGACTTGGAATAAGTGCAACTATGTGCAGTTATTTGCGTCGGTTCTAATTCTCGTACTTAGTTTCAGTTGGTTGCTTTAATTATCGTACTTAGTTTGGGTCATCTGTTTTTTAATTCTCGTACTTAGTTTGGGTTGGTTGCTTTTTTAATTCTCGTACTTAGTTTCAGTTGG
>NZ_JARPLC010000100.1:3467-17735 GCF_032350395.1 Limnospira sp. PMC 289.06 | reverse complement strand
GCAGGCGGTTATTTCGGGTATCTCAACCCTATTTCATGCCTGAACGTCTCGCACCCTTAACGGGAGTCGTAATGCGTGACATTGAAGATAGGGAAAGGTTCACGGTAAAGGTTTAGTCGTCAATCCTGATCATCTTGAACTCCCTCAATAATGCGAGACAACTCACTTTTTTCATTAATAGAAATTCGGGTAGGAGAACCACCAATAATGCGTTCGTAATCCCTAAACGAGTCAGTAATATGGGGACCATGTTCGGTGATAGTATATTCCCGAATACCCTTATCATGCCAAGAACCGCGCATTTTAAACACATTAATAGCCCTAGACATTTGACCGCGAATTTCTACATACTGAAGCATCAGAATGGTGTCAGTAATAGTCGAAATATGGGAATCTGTAATCGAGTGTGAACCCATAAACTGGTCAGTTGTATTGGTAAAAAATCCCGTAATTTCCTCCTGTTTAGCATATCCTGTGACAGCAATTACAAACTGTCGAAAAGCATTACTACTAACTCCCCTAGCTAAAGCAGAAAGAGAATCGATCGCAATGCGGGAAGGTTTAAACTCAGAAATTTCCGAGCGAATAATTTGCAAATGGTCTTCCAAGCCTGTAGACTCAGGATAACTACAGATAATTTTAAGTAATCCCTTACGTTCCATCGCTTCAAAATCAAGTCCCCAAGAGTGAGCATTTCGCAACAATTGAGCGCGTGATTCTTCATAAGCAAATAGAATAGCTCGCTCATTACTTTGACAGGCGTTATTAACAAAAATACTCACCAACAGAGTCTTACCAGTTCCCGTAGCACCAGTCGCCAGAATAATGGAATCTTTAAAAAAGCCACCGCCGCACATTTCATCGAGAGTTTTATCACCAGAAGAAACCCTGATATTAGAAGACCGTTGAGTAAGTCGCATAGCACCGAGGGGGAAAATACTAATCCCATTTTGAGTAATCGTAAAAGGATATTCTCCTTTCATGTGAGTAGTGCCGCGTAACTTCAAAATTTCGACGGTGCGGCGACGGCGTTCTCCTTCCAAAACATTTCGGACAATCATGACATTATCGGAGACAAATTCCTCCACACCAAAGCGAGCGACCGGACCATATTCTGATTCTCGCTCGGTGGTCATAATGGTGGTAGCTCCCACTTGCTTTAAACGAGCCACTAATCGGAAAATTTCCCGTCGCACGACTCCGGCGGCTTCATATTGTTGAAAAATCGCGGTTACGGAATCAATAGAAACCCGCTTGGCTTTATATTTGCGAATCCCATACTGTATGCGTTCAATGAGTGCTGACAGGTCAAAGTTACCGACGATATCTTGACCTTCTGGGTCGGGGGAGGCATCAAGAATAAATAATTTACCCTCATCAATTAATCCCTGTAAATCCCAGCCAAAACTGGCGGCATTTTTGATAATATCAGTAGGAGCCTCTTCAAAGGTTACTAAAATACCAGGTTCATCAAAATAGGTGATACCATTGTAGAGAAATTGAACGGCAAATAAAGTTTTACCTGTACCGGAAGTGCCACTGATCAAGGTTGACCGACCTGCTGGCATTCCCCCATGACTGATATCATCAAATCCTTCAATCATAGTGCGGATTTTTTGGACACTAATTAATTTCCGTTTATTGGGTTCTGATCCGGGATTACTATTGACCATAATTATTGATTTGAAAAACGTTGTAATCTGAGTATTCTATATGTCCCCATGAACGGGATCTCTGAAAATTGGGTTATATAGATCTAGGCTTTGGTATTGTACTGCATTAAGGGAATCGAGAATAACCACAAGGTAGATATCAAAAATTGGCTATTTTTTGTTCCCGGTTGCATTGAGCCTGTGGGTTGCTATAACTGTTATTTATCATAATCTGAGCTGCATTAGTGGGAATATGATCACCTGGAACTTCTCGGTGGATAGCCGGAGCAGTTGGAGAGGCAGGGATCTTCCCACAGAGACCTGAACAGCCACAGGATAGCAAAGGGTCTCCCCTAGCTGAAAGTTAGGGGAGCAACGGTAGCCAATTCGGGTTGATGGCTGACCTAGAAGTTATAATCGTCGTCTTCTAATTCTTCATAGAGTAAATCTAATCCAATCAACACTTTTTCGCGATCGGAGAGGTCGCCAATAATTTTCCTCACTGGTGGTGGCAGAATTTTCGATAAAGTCGGTGTTGCCAAAATCTTATCCTCTTCGGCTAGTTGAGGATTTTTGAGAACATCGATAACTTTGAGAGCATAAACCCCTTGAAACTCTTGTTCCAAGATATCTTTAAGGGTTTTGAGGGCTCTAACTGAGTTAGGGGTATTCCCAGCGACGTAGAGTTTAAGAACATAAGTTTTCTTCAGAGGAGTCATAGATATATCTACCGATATCAGATGAAAATTTGGGGGAGTAACAGAAATTTTTTTGACATTAGACCGATGATGAAATTGACAGGGATTTTATCTGGTCATTCTCCCCATGACTCACGGGGTATGGAACGACGATACATTTCGCATAAATGAGCTAAAGTGTCAATCAGGGTAAGTCTGTAGTCCAGTAAAACATCTTCACTACGTCCCTCAAGTTTGAGTTGTTTAGAAAAATTATCCATCAAATCCATGTGAATCTCAACGATGCGAGTCACTGGAATATCCCCGAAAAACGCTGTGTTAACGTATTCGTCAATTTTATTATTCAAATTTTTATCGTTGGCAAAATAGCTTAAAACAATTTGGCGATACTGAGATTTAAGCTGTTCCAACAGCTTCTGACGATCTGCTTTGGACAGGTTTCTCAGAAAATTTTTAGGATTTCTCTTATAATACACACCTAGATATCCTAGTCGCTCATGTAATTTGTCCATGAGTCTTCGCTGCTGGCGAACAATGAAATTAGTTAACTCTGTGGGGGTATCTACAGAGGATGATTCATCGGTCAGACGAGTGGTGACAGCATGGGTAATAAATTGGCTAATGGCTTTATCAATATATCCTTGAATTAGATGAATTTGTTGACCTTTTAACTGGACTTCTGTTGAGGAAAGTATGTAATTCTCGGAGGGTTCAGTTAGGCTAGGCTGGACGACAGGGGACTGCTCATCAGATATAATGATTAAGGTGGGGATGGAAACTAAGTTTTGCTGGAGTTTATTAACTAAACCCTGCCACTGAGGCGACCACTCCAGAATGAGACAGTCAAGTTGGTGTTTATGTTCTGTTACATATTCTATAAATTCCTCTGGGGAGTCGGGTTGAATAATTATGTAGTGTTCTTTTGGCAAATAGGAGGACACCGACTGAGATAACTCCATCGATGGGATCAACATACATATTGACAGTTGCAGACTCCAAAGGTGGCTCGGTACTGCGGCTGGCTTTTCTGGTTCCTGTTCAATCAGAAGCTCTTACTCCTTTGATTATTGATTCTGGTTGGTGTAGGCCGATCGCTTACACTAGGGTTTACTGGTGTTTTGAGGTTGATGATACTTGATTAATAGGCTAAGGTTTCTAGGGTTTCCCGTAAATAGATGCGTACCTGTTGGTCAAGATTGAGATTCTGGAGATTCTCCCGAGAATTGCGATCGAGCTGCCAACGCTTGAACCCTGAACTGGTGGCGATCGCCTGTTTGAGATCGGACCAGATCTGAGAGTCCCGGCGGTTCATTGCAGCATCAGGGTTCCAGAAAATTGAGGTTGAGTGAGCCATGACGGTACATTAACTAAACAGTGGTGGTGGCTCTACCTGATTGGCCTGGATCAGACATAATATCAGGCTGAACCTATCTCTTATCATAATGACAATTTTACAAAAGTTTAAGCTAATCTCTGCATAATTGGTGAATTGATCTGGGTTATGGTCCATCTGAGTGATGAGGCTATGACGTTTTTTCGGGGTTGGGGGTGATGGGTAAAATGCGCTCGACTTTCCAGCCAACTATGGTAAATCCTTGGCTAATCTGATCGGGTGATAGGGGATTACGCTGATTTAGCTGTGATTTGGAGGTCAAAAATACTAATAGTACACTGATCGGCACTTGGGTAAATAGGTTACATCCGCAGAAGGCTATGGCTGCGATCGCTAAACCCAAAATCCTCCAATTCGGAAGTATGGAGGCGACATCGGTAGCTAGGGGTGCAATGCGGTACAATTGCCACAAAATCGGCAGCAGCAAAACGGGGGTAATTATGGCAAAACCCTGATGGCGTTGGGTTTTAAAACCTGTGAGAATCCGCTGTTGTTCTGTGGTGAGTTGTTCTGGCTTAATGGCGATCGCCAAAATGCTATATATATAGAAGGGGCGAAACCACTGCATCCATAGCACTGGAACTATACCCAGGACTGCCACCAGTAAAAACTCTATGGTGACAGGAAATACAGGATAACCCACGGCAAATCCCAATAGGCACAATCCTAGCCATATGGGAAGGGTTGCCAATCCGGCCAAATGAATCCAGAGAAAGGGATCGAGTCTAAACCGTTGCATGGTGGGTTATTCTGTACTCCTGAAGGTTGATGGTGGCAGATTTGGTTATGATTTAGTTTGTTTGCCAAATAGTCGGCAAAACCTGCATCTACTTAGGATCATCATACAACGAATAGGGGAAAACTCATATCATCTCCAGTGGGATGGGATTTGGGGCGGTAACAGTGCCACTGTAGGATGGTAGTTTGGGATATAATGGAGAAGAGGCAAAATAATGTGGATCAAAATCAATGTAATTCTGATCGGGGTTTCCCTGATTTATATGATTGCTCCTTTGGCGATCGCTATTCTGGTGATCGCGTTGGCTAATATTTTCGAGTGTTCGGCCACTGGTATGGATTTTCAATGTCCAGGTAGCCCCTGGTTAGGACAGTTACTAACCACTATGGGAATGCTACATTGGTTCGGTGTATTTACTATCGAGAATGGAGCTATTATCGCTATCATCTTGACTGTGGCTTTGAGTGTACAAATGTTTTTACCCAGGTTTATCCGTTAGATTAAATGGATTAGGTCGCGAATCATCGTTAACCTTTATAATTTGTGATGATGGACCACCTTCATATAGAATCTACTCTCCAAGATTTAAGGCTGTATGATATCCGAACTGATATCAATCAACCGGGAAATGTGCTGGCTAAAATTTTTGAAAATGATGGCAGTCTTCCCGGCGTTATACTGTATAATTTTGATGATTTCGTGGGGATAATTTCTCAGCGACAATTCTGGCGCACCCTCAGCCGTCCCTATGGTAGAGAACTATTTTTGACTCGTCCTCTTCAGTCTATGTACCGCTTTTTAAGGATTCAACCTTTAATATTACCTGCTAATGTTTTAATTGCTGAAGCCGCAGGTGCAGCCTTAAAGCGTTCGACCGAAGAACTGTATGAGCCTTTAGTGGTACAGATTAATCAGGGCTATTTTAGATTATTAGATACTCAACAATTACTAATGGCTCAATTATATGTTCACCAATTTTCAATTGAACTGTTAAAAAAGACAGAAGCACAGCTACAAGAAACCAACCTGGAACTGGAAATGTTGGTGAATCTTGATCAGCTTACCCAAATCTCTAACCGTCGGAGATTTGATGATTTTCTACAGGTAGAATGGGAGAGACATTATCGAGTCAGACTTCCCATATCTTTAATTATGTTGGATATCGATTACTTTAAATACTATAATGATTATTATGGACATCAAGCCGGGGATGATTGCTTAAAAAATGTCGCCCAAATTATTAATCAAAATGTTGATCAGTCTAATGCTTTAGTGGCTCGTTATGGGGGGGAAGAGTTCGCGGTGGTGTTACCTGAAACTGATCTAGAAACGGCGGAGGCGATCGCCGAAAAAATCCGTCTAGCAATCCAGGATAAACAACTCCCTCATATTCAATCAAAAGTCTCTCCCTATGTATCCCTCAGTTTAGGTGTCAGTAGTCAAATACCAACTTATTTAACCTCAATTAAAACTTTAATTGCGGCGGCTGATGCTGCTCTTTATGAAGCCAAACAACTAGGGAGAAATCGGGTTTTTAGCTTCTATAGCGAATTAGTTTAATCAGAAAGCAACGGTTAGGGAGCCAGATGGGGGATATATAGGTGATAGACAATGAGAAATTTTACCCATTATTTATGGGGGGATAATCAGGGTATTTTGTCAAGGGAATAGCTCAAATTTTTACAAATCTCAACAATAAATATAAGAATCATTGCATCCCATGATCAAATGGTTATTTAAGTGGCAGACTGAATCACTAGAGTCCATAAGTATTGTCTAGGAAAATAGGTGTTTTTACTCGGTACTGTCGAGCAAGTTGGCAGATTGAGACTCTCACCATAACCCGTGAACAGTAATTATAAATTAAGGGAGAAAATTGTATGAAATTAGCCTACTGGATGTATGCAGGACCTGCTCATATTGGGACACTCCGCATTGCTAGTTCTTTTAAGAATGTACACGCAATTATGCACGCTCCTTTGGGGGATGATTACTTTAATGTAATGCGATCGATGTTAGAACGGGAAAGGGACTACACCCCAGTAACAGCTAGTATCGTAGATCGCCACGTCTTAGCGCGCGGCTCCCAGGAAAAAGTGGTTGATAATATTGTTCGTAAAGATCGGGAAGAAACCCCAGATCTAATTGTTTTGACCCCTACCTGTACCTCTAGTATTCTGCAAGAAGACTTGGCGAATTTTGTAGAACGCGCTCAGTTAGACGCGAAAGGGGATGTGATGTTAGCAGATGTTAATCACTATCGGGTTAATGAATTGCAGGCGGCCGATCGCACTTTACAACAAATTGTACAATTCTATACTGAAAAAGCTCGAAAAAAAGGGGATTTACCAGAAGAAAAAACGCCGCAACCTTCTGTTAATATTCTGGGAATGTCTACCCTAGGTTTCCATAATCAACATGATTGTACTGAATTAAAACGGTTAATGGCAGATTTGGGAATTGAGGTAAATGAGGTCATCCCGGAAGGTGCATCAGTTCATAACCTCAAAAATCTATCTCGCGCTTGGTTTAACTTAGTTCCCTATCGGGAATTGGGAATGATGACGGCTGAATATTTACAGGCTGAATTTGGCACGCCTTATGTTGATATAACTCCTATGGGGGTGGTAGAAACTGCGCGGTGTATCCGCAAAATTCAAGAGTTAATTAATGCTCAGGGTGCTAGTGTTGATTATGAAGAATATATCAATAATCAAACTCTGTATGTTTCCCAGGCGGCTTGGTTCTCTCGTTCGATTGATTGTCAGAATTTAACTGGTAAAAAAGCGGTGGTGTTTGGGGACAATACCCATGCGGCGGCTATGACTAAAATTCTGGCGCGGGAAATGGGGATTCATGTAGTTTTGGCTGGAACTTATTGTAAGTATGATGCGGAGTGGTTTAAACAGGAAGTTAGCGAATACTGTGATCAGGTTTTAGTTAGTGATGATCATGGTGCGATCGCCGATGCGATCGCTAGTATTGAACCGGCTGCTATTTTTGGCACTCAAATGGAACGCCACGTTGGTAAGCGTTTAAATATCCCTTGTGGTGTCATTGCTGCGCCTATTCATATCCAAAATTTCCCCATTGGATATAAGCCATTTTTAGGCTATGAGGGAACTAATCAGATGGCTGATTTAGTGTATAATTCTTTTACCTTGGGTATGGAAGATCACCTATTGGAAATCTTCGGAGGTCATGATACCAAGGAAGTGATTACTAAGGGAATTTCGGCTGATTCTGATTTGAGTTGGTCTAAAGATGCTCAGGCTGAGTTAAATAAAGTTCCTGGTTTTGTGCGGGGTAAGGTCAAGCGGAATACGGAGAAATTCGCCCGCGATCGTGGTTTTCAAGAAATTACCCTAGAAGTGATGTATGCGGCTAAAGAGTCCGTAGGTGCTTAGTAATATATAAGCCAATTCCCCTAGGTTAAACTCCTCACCAGAAACCCATCTATTTAGTCTATGATTTTAGTCTATAATGGAGGTTGATATACTGGTGGGGAATTTTTATGAGTTTATGTGAGGGGTTGACGGGACGGAAAGCAACTCCCACTAACTCACCAGGGTGGAGGACTGTTTCCCATTGGTATGAGGAAAATGCTAAACTAGCATTAACACAAATTAACCAAGGTCATGGAGAGTTATGAAAATTATAACACCATTGGTAGGATTGGCGCTAGTGTTATTGGGGATTTATTTTCTTGGTCAAAATATCATAGTGGCTACCAGGCTTTCACTCAATTTGTTCGGAAGTATGTCAACGGCTGGGAGTGTTTTATTGATGGTTTCTGGTTTGGTGGCTTTGATCTCTTTTCCTAGGGAAACTGGAAATTTGGGTTGGATACTGCTATCGCTGGGAATTATCTTGGTATTTTTACACGCCAGAATTATACTGCGTCCTAGCAGTTTATTGACATTTTTGTTGTCTATAAGTTCAATTTTGGTGGGTTGTAATTTATTGAAAACCCGAACTACTAGATTTTGATAGGGAGACTTGATGACTTTTACAAGGGGTATCAAATACTCTGCTAGGGGGGGATTATTTATCTGATTTGGCGGTTGATTTCATCAATTTTGGCGAGAAAATAATCCTCTTTATGTTGGAGTTGTTGGGCGAGTTGTAAGGCTCTCTGAAAGGCTTGTAATGCTTGGGAATATGCTTGCTTTTGCCGATGAATTTCTCCTATATTATCATAGGTGTTCATCATAGCAAAAAAATTGAATGACCGCTGATTAACCAGTAGTTGAGCTTGATATAATTCTAAGGCGGTTTGAGTTTGATTTTGGTCAACATAAAGTTTTGCTAATCGCGCAAGGGCGATACTAGCATTCTCAAATTGTTGGATATTTATGGCAAATTGATAGGCTTGTTGATAGGCTTCACCGGCTTGTTGGAATTGACCGAGTTGTTCGTGGTTAGTGGCGATCGCTATTTTTTGGTCAGCAATTGGGACTAAGTTAGACTGTCTAAGATGATATTCAACCAATCGTTCACGAGTGGCGATCGCTTCTAAAAGTTCCCCCATTTGCTCATAAATAAATGATAAATTTCGGAGAGATTGTAATAGGGAAGGTGGGGGGTTTCCGTTTTCTATTGGTGGTGGCGGCGGGGGTAGTTCTCCCCGTTGGCGCAGGTTTTCAATCTGTTGTTGAGTTATGAGTAATTCTCGGTAAGCCGCCGCCGCTTGGGGATAGTCTAACCAGTTAAGATAAATCAAAGCGATCGCATTTAACCATCCTTCTTTTTGCCAGATATTATCTTCTGCATAAATTTCTAAAAGCCTCTGATAGGCTTGGATTCCATAATCTTTGGCGCGGACTGTTTGAAAGGCATTTACTAGGGCTTCTAAGATAGTCTGATCGGGGCTATTTAGGAGAATTTGATGGAGACGATCCGTAATAAATTCTAAGTAGAGACGCTGACCATTTTCCCAGGAAATTAACCCGACTCTTTCCAGGGCGGCGATTTCTTCTAAGGGTCCGAAATAGCGACGTAAACGCAGTTCCCTAGTCCATAATTCAAAAGCAGCGATCGCATTTCCCGCCGCGAGAAGGGTGGTGGCTTCGGCGTTCAGGCGATCGAGTTCAGGGGCGAGGGTTTCTTGCTGACTTTCACTGAGGATGTTTCCGTCTGTGGGGGGGTTCGGTAATAAGGGGTCAGCTTCTTGACTCAGCAGGGGGTTAGGCGCAAAGGGATCGAGAACTCCTAGATCTACTTCTTCCGACTGATTTTGGGCGGCGGAAAGGGTGGGAAAATGGAATCCTACGGCTACTAACATTAAGGCGATCGCACTAATTTTAATACTCTTAAAAATCGGTCTTACCATAGAATATTTGTGAATGGTCGAGTTGATGGGTTTAATCTGATCGGCAATTATAGCAATTTTTGGATAATCGTGGGGGTCAACCAGAATACTCTAACTATTGGTAATCCGATTTACATAGAATTATGGGGATTGATTTGGGCTGGCATTTCGGGAATAAATATGCTACAATATACTTCATCAAAAATTTACAAAGTCACAGAAAATATCACACCAGTTATAGATTAATTTAGTTAGAATGGATGAATAGCTATTTGGCGGAGTGATCACCATGCAGACTATCTCCAATCACCATCAAAAGTGCTTAACCCCTGGGATGCTACGTCGCGTCCATCATATCGCCTTAAATGTTGCCGATATCAAGGCTTCTCGTCAATTTTATGGCAAAGTTCTCGGACTCCATGAATTGACCGGAGATGAGGTTCCTAGTACCCTCAAATCATTAGTTGAAGCCGGAAAAGTAGCCAACTTTGTCACCGGGGATGGCACAGTAATTGATTTATTTGCTGAACCCAACCTACAACCTCCCCACCCTGACCCAACCCATGAGTTTACTGGGCCGAATCATTTGGCTTTTGATATTGATCCGATTCTATTTGATACCGCTGTTGAGGCTTTACAGAATCATCATGTGGCGATCGCCAGAGGACCTATCAGCCGCCCCACAGGTCGCGGTATCTACTTGTATGACCCCGATGGATTTATGATAGAGATCCGTTGTGATCAACTTCCCGGTCAGGCTCCCGGTCAGGCTTAATGAAAATGACCAGACTCCTGACGGGGACTGGTCAAACTAAATAAGGATACCGTTGTTGTTGCGATTTGAGGATACCCGAGTTGGGCGTTCCGCCTTCAGTAGCGGGTATAAATTCTCAAACCTCTCGATTACATTGTAACAAAAAGCACAACATTTTTTAAAAAAAATTAACTTGTTAGCCATCTCGTCCCAAAAGGGCGATCGCCTGTTGAGGTACACCCCACAAAACCTGTTCATGTTTATAGATAACCATTCCCGGTTTCGCCCCCTTCGGTTTATAAACATATTTCGGCTGGGTGTAAATGACGGGGACCTGTTCGCTTTGGCGCGCGCGACTATAATAAGCCGTGATATTAGCCGTAAACTGCAAATCATGATCATCAGCAACCTGTCCCGGTGGAAGCCTTAATAAAGCATGGCTTCCAGGAATTTCCTGGGTATGAAACCATAAATCATAGTCGGTGGCTACCCGAAATGTTAGGCGATCGTTTTGTTGATTATTCCGACCTACTAATAACTCAAAACCACCAGGGGTTACATAACGATAAAATTCCGTTTCTGTCCCTAAGTTTTGGGGGCGATAGTCGGGAATAGTTAGATATCCTTCCTCGATTAATTCCCCTCGAATTTCTTTCAGGTTTTGTAAATCTGCCGGTTTTCTATAATTAGCAACTTGAGATAGAGCCGCTTCTACTTGTTCCAGATAATTGATTTCTTCCCTTACTGCTTTAATTAATGGAGCGATCGCCATGCGGGCGCGTTTCAGTTTCTGATGGCGTTTATAGAGACTTTGGGCATTTTGCACCGCATTTTTTTCCGGTTCTAGGGGAATTTTTACTGGTGCAGATGTTTCAAAATCAGCGAGGGTGATTAATTTCATTCCCGGCTGCCACTCATGTAAACTAGCCATTAATAAGTCCGCTTGACTACGATATAAATCCGCTTTTTCTGACTGTTGTAGGCGCTGGTTAAATTCCGCTAACTTTACCCCCAATTTCTTTAAGAGTGTCTGCAACTTTTGGCTGATTTGATGCTGTAATTGTCGGAACTCTTGACCGTTTAATTCCTCGGTGTAATACTCATTGAGAAGTTCCTGCACATTTCCCGGACTTTCCCCTATCTTTCCGCAACCCAGAACACTGTAACCTGTGGCTGTCCAAACCGGTTCAAATTTACCCGTTTCTAACGCTGTTAACCACTGTCGCCACTGCTGGAATAGTTTTTCCCATTCTCCATGGCTTAAACTGTCCGTAGTGCGATCGCTTTCCAAATTCGCCGCCGCCATTAAACCCAACGCTAAAGTCGAACTTAAACCTCGATAGCTTTTCATTAACTGTCGTTTCAGTAAATCGGGAATTAAACTAACTCTTTCTTGCCACTTTTCTAGGGGTTCTTCTAGCTTAGGAATGGGGTCAGTCAGACCGGGCGGTAATTCATAGCGATCGCCTGTTTGGATCGGACGAACACTAGACTGTTGAGAACTTACTTGGTGCGCCGCCGTCACAATTAAGTTATCTTTTCCTGTTAAAATGACATTGCTATATTTCGTCATTATTTCTACATATAAATGCCAGAGAGCAGGTTCTCCCGGACGCTTCGCAAATTGCAAATCTAAAACCCTTTCCCAGGGCGCAACTTCCGCAATATCTACTAATGCTAAACCACTCAGTTGGTGTCGCAATTGGTCGCTAAATGTGAACGTATCAGCAACCCGTGGCGGCGGCGTAGAAATACAAATTCGTGCCGCTTGGGGATGCCAAGAAATGTCTAACCAGCCCCTACCCTTCAGCGTTCGTAGGGCCAGAGAAATAGTAAAGCGATCGCGCTGATACACCTGTTCAAGTCTTGCTGGTAACCAGTTAGACCGCAATTCACAACAGGACGCTATCAGGGTGGTATAATCTACGGGTTGCATATTAACAGTTATTAGTCTTTAGATATTCTAGCAGTCTCAATACCAGGATGATTAATTTAGGCTTATATATGCCGCCACATTTTCCCATGATTTCATCATAAGTCAAGCTCCAGAATTTGTCAATAGTAAATATCGATAATTTCACCCAAAATCTCCCGATTATAATAGATTTTAAGTCAGTCTATATCCTCCCTAGCCAGCCAGAGAGTTACTACCCCTAGTTTACAACTAACATAATATTGCTATATGATAGGCTGTCCCTAATTATTCAGGATCAAACTATGACGGTTAACACCAATTCCCAAAACTTACTTAGTCCCCTTCAGATCGGGAGTTTATCTCTCGCCAATCGCGTGGTTATGTCTCCCTTAACGCGATCGCGTGCTGGAGAAGAGCGAATTCCTAATCAGTTAATGGCTGAATATTACCAACAACGAGCATCCGCTGGTTTAATTATTACCGAGGCTACAGTTATCTCGAAACAGGGCATTGGTTGGCGTAATTCTCCTGGTATTTATTCAGATCAACAAGCCGAAGCATGGCAAAAAATTGTTGATGCTGTTCATAGTAAAAATGGTAAAATTTTTCTACAACTGTGGCATTGTGGACGGTCTTCTCATTCCGACTTTCATAACGGACAGCTTCCCGTTGCACCCTCCGCAATTAAACTCAATGATGACTATATTCATACTCCCCTTGGTAAGCAAGCCTACGAGACTCCTAGAGCCTTGTCAACCGAGGAAATATCAAATGTGGTCGAAGACTATAGGAAAGCCTCAGAACGGGCGCAATTAGCCGGATTTGATGGGGTAGAAATTCACGCAGCCAATGGTTATTTAATTGACCAATTTCTGCAATCTAAAACTAATCATCGCACTGATAAATATGGTGGAAATATTGAAAAAAGGTTTCAGTTTCTCAAAGAAGTAACCGAGGCTATTCTCACCGTTTGGTCAAGCGATCGTGTAGGGGTTAGACTTTCACCGAATGGCAACTTTAATGATATGGGTTCCCTAGATTATCGGGAAACATTCACTTATGTTGTCAAACAACTCAATCCGTATAACTTAGGTTATCTTGATATCCTAGATGGTTTGGCTTTTGGTTTTCATAAACTAGGAGAACCCATGACATTACCTGAATTTAGACCTCTATTTTCTGGTGTTTTAATCGGTAACTGTGGCTATACCCAGGAAACTGCAGAAGCCACCATTAAAGCCGGTCATGCAGATGCGATCGCCTTTGGTCGTCCCTTTATTAGTAACCCAGATTTAGTAGAACGTTTTACTAATAACTGGCCTTTAAATCCACAGGCTGATATGTCCGTTTGGTACTCTTTTGATAAACAGGGATATACTGATTTTCCTACTTATCAACCCAGCTAGTATTTTGAGCATCAAATACAGAGTATTGATTCATTAACATTTCCCGCCAACTTGGTGTCGTGAAATCAAATTCACATTGCACCCAGCTTGACTATTACAGCCCTTCCAGTAATCATGCAATAAGCCTTCAAAGTCCCTCTCCCCTGGCTCCTTAGTTTGTGGAAGGGGGAGAGAGATTTAGGGTCAGGGTAATGTTTTAAACCACTTACGAACAAGCTGTATTCTTGTATTCTTGATGTATTTATTTAGGGTTGTTATCAGTTATTTACTCCCTCTACAATTATTCATTAACCTAAATCCCCAAATTGCTGGCGATATTGATTTAATAATGCTGCCAATTCATCCGCCCGTTGTTTTTCCGTTTCTACCCGTTGTTCAGCTTCTATCCTCGCCAAAGTAG
>NZ_JARPLC010000100.1:0-3458 GCF_032350395.1 Limnospira sp. PMC 289.06 | reverse complement strand
AACATCAGTTTTATGGGTCAGGCTGTCAACTGCTATCATAATTCCTAACTCCGCATTAGCACTGATATATATTATACACCCCACCCTAGACTAAGTGGGCTGATATAAGATTGACCGAAATAACTAGATCTTATTAAAACCAGATTCTGTGGTGAATTAACAACAGTAACCCACCCCAGAACCTCAATCAGGTTAGTTATCCTGTAACAATGTTTTAATCAACTTTTCCACCCTTTCTCTAACCTCCTCCCTAACCCTGGGGAAAATCTCCGGCTTTTCCGCTGGGTCGTCTAATTGCCAATCCTCAAATATCTCCCGTGTTAGCCATTCCTCTGGTAAATTAACACCGCAACCACAGAGGGAAATTACTGCGTCATAATCTTCGGGTTTAAATTCACTTAAAGCATTAGAAGTTTGGTTGCTAATATCAATGTCAACATCTGCCATAGCTTTGATAGCATAAGGGTTGACTTCGCTGCTTTCCAGTCCTGAACTGGTCACTGCTATTTTATCTTTTCCCATTACCTTAGCAAACCCCTCAGCCATTTGGGAACGAGAGGAATTTTTTTTGCAAACAAACATGACTTTTTTCATGGTTTCTCCAGAATTGTAATTGACAATTAAAGTGCTTTTTGTGCCGTTTCAATAACTGCTTTTTTGGCGAGTTCTTGGCGTTCACTGTGGCGGTCAGTTAAGTAATCCACCTTGTCCCGCAATAATAAGGTGAATTTATAGAGTTCTTCCATGACATCAATCACCCGATCGCGATAAGGTGAATCTTTCATAGTTCCATCCTCATTAAACTCTTGATAAGCCTTAGCAACTGAGGATTGATTGGGAATGGTAAACATTCGCATCCAACGCCCCAAAATTCGCATGGTATTCACGGCATTAAAAGACTGGGAACCCCCGCTAACTTGCATCACCGCTAGAGTTTTACCCTGAGTAGGTCTAACCGCGCCAATACTCAAAGGTATCCAGTCAATTTGGTTTTTCAGAATACCAGTAATATTACCGTGCATTTCTGGGGATGACCAAACTTGACCTTCTGACCATTGACTAAGTTCGCGCAATTTTTGAACTTCTGGGTGAGACTCATCAAAGCGATCGCGTAACGGTAAATCATGGGGATGGAAAAAACGAACTTCCGCACCCATATCCGTAATAATTTTAGCGGCTTCTTCTGCTAGTAAGCGACTGTAAGATCGCGTTCTTAATGAACCATACAAAAACAGGATTCTGGGAGGATGATCAAAATTAGTCATGATTCAATTAACACTTTAAACAACGGGGGTCTAGCAGTGTAGCTTTTTCCGGTTCTCGCGGAAACCAAAAAGCCGTTTTTTGGCAAAATTTCACCAGCATTAACATCACCGGAACCTCAATTAATACCCCCACCACAGTTGCTAAAGCCGCCCCAGAATTTAAACCAAACAGTGTCACCGCCGTAGCGATCGCTACTTCAAAATGATTACTCGCGCCAATTAAAGAAGCTGGCGCAGCATCCTCATAGGATAGCTTCATTTTCAAAGCCGCCACATAGGTAATCAAAAAGATAAAATTGGTTTGCAGAAATAGTGGCACAGCAATTAACAGAATATGCAGGGGATTTTCCACAATTAAATCACCCTTAAAAGCAAACAGCAAAATCAGGGTAATTAATAAAGCCGCCGTAGCCACAGGACTTAAATATTTCAGGAACTCTCTTTCAAACCAAGCCTTTCCTTTATACTGAAAAATCAAATAGCGAGTATACATCCCCGCCGCCAGTGGCAAACCCACATAAATCAGGACTGATAATAAAATAGTTTGCCAAGGTACAGTTAAGTTATTTGCCGACAGCAACCACCGTCCCAATGGTGCGTATAAAAACAGCATCATCAGCGAATTAACCGCCACCATAACCAGGGTAAGTCCTTGGTTGCTGTAGGAGAGATAACCCCACATTAAAACCATGGCTGTACAGGGGGCAATTCCCAATAATATAGTACCGGCGATATAGGAATCAGCGATGGGAATTTCTGCCCCTCTTAATATCTCAGTTCCGGTGATAATTGGTCGAAATAACCACCCCAGAAAAAACAGCGAAAAAGCTACCATGGTAAACGGTTTAATTAGCCAATTCACTACCATTGTTAATAGCACTGGCTTAGGTGCTTTAGCCGCATTAACTGCCTGGGTAAAGTCAATTTTAACCATGATGGGATACATCATGAAAAACAGACAAATTGCGATGGGAATTGACACCTGATAAATGCTCATTGAATCCAGGGTTACGGCGACCCCTGGAAACAATCGACCCAGGACAATACCTGCTATAATACAGAGAATCACCCACAGGGTTAGGTACTTTTCAAAAACGTTTAATTTACCCCCTGCTTGCACCGCTGATTTATTGATTTGTGGTGAATCATTACTCATGTTAAATCCTGACTATTAGGACTTGGTTTAATCCCCATATCTAAATTGAGGGACTAAATACATACCCCACGGGGACCCAGAAACCTAATTAATCAGGCCTCTAGTCCCTGTCAAGTTGGGTATAGTGTCTATTATTTCAAAAAAAATTGATATGTCAAGTAGGCAGAATATCTATAATCTGGCAAAAATGGCGGAGAGCGTATGGGCTATAATCCTGTATGGTAAGTAAATACAGACAATTTTGGCAGAGCAAATTTTATCAATAAGTTGTTTAATTGCGATTATGGTCATATATAGAAATCAAAAAATATTGATATTGTCTCCTTCCCAGAGATGGCTAGTGGAGACTTGGGTTTTACCATTAGCCCCAGAGTCAGATTAGGAATAGAGGCGAAGCGTTTACTTTAGTCTTGGAATTGTAGCAGTTCAGATTGGTATCCAGGGACTTGATGCGATCGCTTTTTTGTCCTAGGTGGGAATTTGTACTTATTTTGTCCATTTTCCCAGTAGGCTGTCATCCATTGGGCCAGTATGATAACTTACTCATTGCTTTCTGCTCTGGGACGGTTAATTCGGCTAGTGCGATCGCTTAATTCTGTTGGGTACTGCCTATATTGATTTAGGATTGTGTAAATCAGCTTCATTAGTTCGTTGTCTCTGGAGTTAACCTCTGATATCAGTTTCTGGTTTTGCTTCATTAACTGCCAGACTAAAAAAACTGTAATGCCATCAGTTCCTAGTTTGACTATATCTGGTAATACGTTAGAATCCATCGTTGTTGATTTCGTTGTCTTTTAAGTTCAATTCATCAGTGCGAGACGTTGAGGCATCAAATAGGGCTGCAATGCCCGAAATAACTGCCTAGTGGGGACTCCAACCCCTTGGTTGGATATATAGCACAAGACAGGAAAGTTAGGACGTATAATGGAGAGGACGAGATGACTAAGAAGACAAAAAATGCCAGCCCCCTATAGTTATAGCATTAGTCAAGGTGGTTAGGACGCAGCTTGGAGAACGGAATCCATGGCATCATCGAG
>NZ_JARPLC010000099.1:0-19588 GCF_032350395.1 Limnospira sp. PMC 289.06 | reverse complement strand
TGGGTGAAAGCCAACATAACTGAGAGATGTTGGTGTTGGGTTCCGTACCTCCACCCAACCTACTAAATAGGCTGGGTAGGTTGGGTGAAAGCCAACATAACTGAGAGATGTTGGTGTTGGGTTCCGTACCTCCACCCAACCTACTAAATAGGCTCGCCGCCGAAATGCGATCGCCTTACCTCTAAAAACACTTACTACAATTTGATACCCAGAACCTGGGTATAAGCTCCCCTAGCTTGTGTTACCCCAATGGTCCGCTGGGAGGCTTCCATCATTGGGCGACGCAGACTAACCACAATAAACTGGGCTTGTTGTGCTTGTTGTTTAATCATTTTAGCTAATCGTTCGACATTTGCCCCATCCAAGAACATATCAACCTCATCAAAAGCATAAAACGGGGAGGGTCGGTAACGCTGGAGGGCAAAAATAAAACTGAGGGCCGTTAGGGACTTCTCCCCTCCCGACATAGAAGTTAAGCGCTGTACAGGCTTACCCTTGGGGTGGGCGACTAAATTTAAGCCGCTATTAAAGGGTTCTTCTGGGTCATCAATTTGCAAATATCCATCTCCCTCGGACAATTCAGCGAAAATAGTTTGGAAGTTTTGGTTAACGGCATCAAAGGCATCCTGAAACGCCCGACGGCGGAGGGTGGTAAAGTTTTCAATGCGTAATAGTAGTTCTGTCCTCTCCCCGTGTAGGGTAGCCAGTTTTTGGCTTAACTCCTCTAGGCGGGTAGTAGTACGTTCGTACTCTTCTAGGGCTAACATATTGACAGGTTCGAGATCTTCCATGCCCTTGGTGAGGGATTTCATCTCCCGTTGGAGGGTAGCCAGATCCAGTTTTTCGGGAATGGTGGGTAGTGGGTCGGGAAGTTCAGCTTTTTGGGTTTCGAGTTGTTGCTGTTTAATGTTGAGTTGTTCACGTCGTCCTAGTTGGGTTTCCTCAAGTTTCTGGATCTGCCATTCTAACTGCGACTGGGCGGTGTGCATTTCCCGCAGTTGTGTTTCAGCGCGATCGCGTTCTTGTTTTGCCGTCCCCAAGCGTTGCTCAACCTGAGCCATGGCGGCGCGGGTTTCTCGAATTTGGTTATTGATGCTGGTAATGCGGTTTTGGGTATCGGTGATTTGTTGGTTAAAGGACTCTTGCTGCTGCTTGAACTCAGCCGCGCGTCGGTGGTCTGCTGCCAACTTTTCGCGCCGCGTGGCCGATTGGGTATTAATATCGATTAACCGCTGTTCAACTTCTCGGAGGGCGGTTTCTTGGGCTTGCAGGTGCGCTTCTTGTTGTCGTAGCCGAATTTGTATCTGTTGCCATTCACTGTGGCTGTTGGTGATTTCCAATTGAGCTAGGGTTTCACGATCGCTTTGTAGTTGTTGTTCGGCGGCGGGAATCGTGCTATCTAGTGCTGCTAGACGTTCCCTCGCGGTAGACCATTCTTGGGTTTGCGTGGCTAACTGCGATCGCATTTGTTCTCTAGTCGTGGTAATAGCTAAAATTTGGGACTCTACTTGAGTCACCTTTTGGGTAGCCTCTCGCAGATTTTGTTTAGCCTCGATTAATTCCGCAGAACGTTGTTTAGCCGTTTGCGCCCCCTCTGCAATACCTTGACCCAGGCGGCCCAGTAGCAATTCTATTTCGGCTAATCTTTCTTTAGTCGTGGCGATATCACGGGCTGAGGCATTAGCTTGATCATCTACACTACCAAAGTGCAGAGTTGAACGGGATGTGCTACTACCGCCAGTCATTGCCCCACTAGATTCTAGCAATTCCCCGTCTAATGTCACCATCCGATATTGTCCCAGATAGCGGCGGGCTTGATTTAGGGACTTAAATACTAGAGTTTTGCCAAAGACATAATCGAAAATGTGATCATAACGGCGATCGCATTCAATTAAATTTACTGCCAGGTCTACCAATCCATCAAGGATCGCGGGGATGGAAGTTTCCATTCTCTCTGATGATCGTCTAATTTTGTTGAGGGGGAGAAACGTAGCCCGTCCCGCTTTTTCTCGTTTCAACAGAGCGATCGCCTCTGCCGCCACCGTATCATCTTCTACCACTAAATGTCCTAACCTACCTCCCGCAGCAATTTCTAAAGCTAGTTGATATTTAGGTTCTACCCGTCCCAACTGACAGACCAAACCACAGACCCCAGTTAACCCAGCTTTTTTAATCGCCATAGTCGCATAGCTCCCCGTCGCCTCTTCACGGGCTTGTTGTTGAGCTTCCAGGCGGTCTAATTTACGTTGACGTTCCCGCTGTTCTTCTAATAAGCGGTTGAGTGTGTCTTGTTGTACAGACAGATCTTCTTCTAGGGCGGTCACTATGCGCGATAGAGACTCTACCTGAACAGCCGCGCGATCGCGAGCCTTAGTAGCCGTTTCCAGAGTTTCCTGTTCCGTAGTTAATTGCTCCTGTAAGGATTTTAGCGCCTGTTCCCTTTCCTGGGTTTGGCGCTGTAGTTGTTCCGATCTTTCCCGCAGTCTCGCTTGTTCTGTCTTTTGGGGGTTGAGGCTATTTTGCAGCGCTTCTATTTGGCGGTGTAGTTCCGTCTGTTGCACCATCCAAGTTTCCGCTTGATTAGCTATTTTATCAGCCTGGCTACGGGTTTCGTTCAGGCTAGTTTGGGCGACATGGCGATCGCTTTCCCGAACCCGTGCTAACTCCGTTTCCCTCTTTTTTTGCTGTTCCAAATTAGCCAGAGTTTGGCTATGTTCTTCAATAGCCCCTTGGGTTTGTCGGATCTGCTCACTCACCTTTTGCGCCGCCGTTTCCAATTCCCGCCGCCTCTGTCCAGTAGAACCCAGTTCCGCTTCCTGGGTAGCCAGGGTTGACTGGAGTTGCAGCAGTTCTTCTTCCCCCATAGCTTTTACTAAAGCGTTTAATGTTTCTAGGGTAGTGGTTGCTTGTTTAATTTGGCTTTGCTGCTGTTGGAATTGTTCCGTCAATTCACTATGGCTGCGATCGCCTGCTTCTATTTGTTCCCGCAGTCGCCAGAGTTGTTGTTGTAGGGTTTGATAGTGACCGATAGCGTACCAAAGGCTTTTTTCCTGTAATTCAGCCTTGAGTTTTTGATACTTTTCCGCTTTGGCGCGGTCTTTAGCCAGGCGATCGCGTTGGCTAATTAGTTCCTGTTCAACTATGCGGCTACGTTCTTCCCGTTCTTTGACCGTATCGAGTTTTTCGCGAGCTAGAACAATTTTGCGATCGAACTGTGCTACCCCCGCCAGTTCGTCGATAATTTCCCGCCTTTCCCTCGGTTTCATCGTGATAATACCCGTCACGTCTCCCTGAAGCACAACGTTATAACCTTCTGGGTAGATCCGCAGACGGTTTAGTTGTTCGTGTAGTTCAGTTTGCGTACAGGGTTCCCCATTGATATAGTAGGTAGAGGTGTAGGTTCCCTGTTTTGTCACCCGCAATTTCCGGGTTACACTCCATTCTTCCTTAGCTACCAGTCCCGTTTCTTCCCCTTCTGTTACCGTTTCTCCCTCCCCTCCCAGTTGCGTCGGTTCCTCTTCTAGTTCGGGAAATGTTAGGTCTGATAGGTCAAAAGTAACCGTAACCCGAGTTTCTACCGTCGTTTTCCGGCTTTGGGAATTATTCACCAAATCGGGTAATCTTTCCGCCCGCATTCCTTTCGACGAGGACAGACCTAGGGCGAATAATAGAGCATCAAGAATGTTGGATTTCCCCGAACCGTTCGGTCCAGACACCACTGTAAACCCCGGTAGCAGCGGAATTGAAGTAGTGCCACCGAAGGATTTAAAGTTGGTAAGTTCCACGCGCTTGATGTGAACCATTGAGGCTGGTTAAGTTTGCAAATAAGGTATTATAGGGGTTTTATCAACAAGGGTAGCATAGGTTTAGTGCCTTTTTCCGTAATCGTGGTAACATGGGGACCTGTTTACCCTAGGCTAGGAAGGTAGATTATGGAAGATACGGCGCTACTTGATGGGATTATCGGGTTTTTGGCGATCGCTATTTTGGTGGGCGGTCTGATTTTACTGTTTCAAGGGGTTTCTTCGATTAAGTAGGATATCAACTAGGAGTTAATTGATTAATATGTCTGAGGTGGAGTTTCAACAAATTACCCTCGAAAATCCTGATTTTGCTCAGGCGATCGCACTTTATCAACAGAGTTTTTCTCCCCAGGAAATCATCCCTATTCCTATCATATCCCGGTCTCTCAAGTTGGGCAATATTCAACTCTGGGGGGGATATTATCAGCAGCGATTCGCCCTCATGTCTATTGTTCATCCTTTGCCAAATTCGGAATTTGTTTTATTAGGATATTTGGCGACTGTTCCCCATTTAAGAAATATTAAAATTGGTTCTCAGTTTTTAGAATATATTATCAATGTCGTTAAACAGGATGACAAATCACTTATCTTAGAGGTAGAACATCCTGATTTTGGCGAAAATCGCCAGTTAAAACAGCGCCGCGTTGCCTTTTATCAAAGGTTAGGCGCTCGAATATTTCAGGACATTATTTATATTTTACCTGCCTTAGATGGCACTACAACCACCGAAATGATGTTAATGATTATCGGTGAAAAACATCAGGACAAGTTACCCAAAACCCTTGTACAGCAGTTAATCCGCGATTTATATTCAGAGGTATATAACTGCAATCCTGATGACTCGATTTTTCATTGGATTGCAGATATTAAACACGACATTAATTTGATTAGTTAGTCATGGTAATTACCTGTGATAATAGGGCGGGTTAATTAATTATCAATTATCAAACCGAAAGGCGGCGGGGAGAGATAATTGTGGGAAAGGTTTAACCTCAGCAGGTTTAGGCGAATGTCCGTTTTGGGATGAAGGGTTAGATTCATCCGAGGCTAACATCTCTCGAAGGAGACGAGCGATCGCTCTTTGTGCTAAATCCCCGGCGACCTGCTGACTCAAATCTCGCACTTCCGGTTTTCCTAACAAGTTCGGAACCCGCTGTACTAATAACATAGGGTCAAAACCCTTAGTTTCCTGAAGAATAGCAATAATCCGCTGAACATGATCAAGATTTTTACGATCAGTTTCTGATACTGACTGGACTGGTGGCTGAGTTTTTACCCCCATCCATTGAGCAATAGTCCTTTGTGCTTTAGCGATCGCACTTTGGGAAGCCAAATCAATATTATTAACCAATTCCCGCGCCAGATTTTCTCGGATAAACTCTCCTCTTTCCGAGAAAATAAAATCTAAAGTCTGATCGAGAACCTGATTAATATCGTAATCATCGCTATTTTTAGCATTTTTGAGCAAATTTTCCAAACGATTCCACCGGAAGGAACCATCTTTAAATAGTAATAGGCGCAGAGAAGTTCGTAACTCTGGCGCTGGGTCACTTAATAAGCGTTTCGCTACATAGGGATAGGCTTTGCTGAGAACTTTAAAATTGGGGTCAACATTAATCGCAATTCCTTCTAAAGTTACCAGCGATCGGATAATTAACGCATAATAAGCCGGCACCTTAAACGGGTACTCATACATCAAAGCCGAAAGTTCATCAGTAATGCTTTTAAAATTCAACTCGGCTACACTAGCACCCAAAGCATTGTTAAACACCTCCCCTAAAGCTGGGATAATCGGGGTTAGGTCTGTGTCAGGACTCAAAAACTCTAGCTTTACATAATCATGTGCTAAACCTTCAAAATCCCGATTAACTAAATGCACCACCGCTTCTAGTAGACCATAACGCTGATAGGGTTTAACCTCGCTCATCATCCCGAAATCGAGATAAACTAACTTTCCATCTGGACTAGCCAGCAAGTTACCTGGGTGAGGGTCAGCATGAAAAAATCCATGTTCTAGGAGTTGACGGAGGGAACATTGTACCCCCACTTCAATTAAATAACGAGCATCAATTCCTTGGGCGGCAATTTCTTCTAAATTGGTGAGTTTGGTTCCCGTTACCCACTCCATTGTTAACACCCGCCGTCCGGTATATTCCCAATAGATACGGGGTACATAAATATCTTTTAAATGTCCGTAGAGTTCTTGGAAGCGTTCCGCATTACGACCTTCTTGGTTGTAGTCCATTTCTTCATAGATGCGACTCCCCAACTCATCCATAATCGCTACTAAGTCGCTGCGAATAAATTTCAGGTTATTATTCGCCCAAATTGCCAACGTTCTGAGAATATAAATATCTAGTCCTATTCTTTCGCATAGGTCAGGACGCTGAACTTTAACGGCTACGGTTTCACCTGTTTTCAGTTTGCCTTTATAGACTTGTCCTAGGGAGGCGGCGGCGAGGGGGTCGGAGCTAAGTTCAGCATAGATGTTTTCTGGCCGATCGCCTAATTCTTCTTCAATAAACTTATAGGCTACTTCGTTGGGGAAGGGGGGTAATTGGTCCTGGAGTTTGGTTAATTCTTCAAGATATAGTGGCGCTACTAAATCAGGACGGGTTGATAAGGCTTGTCCGATTTTGATGAAAGCTGGACCGAGTTCGGTCAGCAGGTTTCGCAGTTGAATGGCTCGTTTGCGCTGATTACGATCGCCCCTAGCAAATCGGCGATCGCTCCAAATTCCCCAATACCAAAATCCGAGTTTCCAGATAATTGACAACAGGCGACCCCAAACCTCAAAAATCCGCGAACGATAATGATTGGCGATCGCTTCGGGGTCATAACGCAATAAGACTTCCTCGGAATTCGCTTGTGTATTTATAGTTTCCGAGAAGTTCACATCAATGGCCTCGGTTTCGAGTGCTTTCGGTGTTAGTGAATTGGAGTCAGCCTCGGACAATGTAGGCAACACTGGTTTAGCTGTCATGTAAATCTTGGTTAGGGTCTGATTGTGATTGTAAACTATCTTAACAAATTTTCAGCTAAAGTTCTAAGGCTGTTGGATTGACTCTCGCTTCAGTCTATGACATAGATTAAGCAAGTGACAAAGACTGTTGACCGGAAGTCTGGGAGGAGGTGAGTCGGAGTTAGGCCAATCTTTGAGGTCAAAACAGGGACAGCAGGGTGTTGGCATACCGTGAATGCGGACCGGAATAGGCATTGCACACCTAGCACAGTCGATGATTTCCCATTCGGGTGTCAGTAGTTGTGCTATGGTCTCATTGGTTCCCTCTAGGTAGCAGTCGCCAGACTCTGGACTTAAAATTTGTTCCCAGCACTCCTCGAATTCTTGGCTATAGCGATCGCCTGCAATAATCCTTAATGGTAGTTGAGTTTGGCTGCCATTATTCAGGACAACCTTTTTGCCTAACTGAAACCAGTGGGCTAGATATTGTTTTACTTGGTTTTCGGAAGCCATAATTTTTGATCCGGGTTGCCATTAATCTTTGCTAATTGGGAGAATTTCTGACTCCTATTGATGATTTTAGCTTAACAAAGCTGAGATTGAGGTAATTCAAACCTTTAATAATATTTAAGTTTTGGCGACAATGACTAATAATTAATTATCAATACTGTAGCAATATAAATCAGTATTTGTACGGATGGTTAGGTGAGTATAAGCAGATTTGACCAGGGAATTTTCCGTAATTTCCACATTGTCTAGTTTATAGTATGCGGCTTAAAATGAATTTACTGGCAACAGTAGACAGTTGTTGCTAATGGCTCAATTAACGAGGACTCTTAGAATGAGTACGGCTTTCTCGGTTTTAGACCTAGCCAAACAGGGAGATATTAATGCGATCGCTACATTAATTCAAAACAAACTAGAATCGAAAGGTATTCGGGTAAGGTTTGACTGTGATCAAGGAGATATTAAGTTATTTTTAGAATCTTCTCGCCTGGGAGGAAAAACCGTAGGGGATGCTGTTTATAAGTATGTTGAAGCCAGCAAGTTTAACTTACAGTGTATTAACTCCATAAAAATCTATAAGACCAATGAAGGTCGTTGGAAATTAGTTTATCGAGTCGAAGTTGAGCAGAAGAAGAATGAGAATGTAATCGCCTTAGAAGTCAACTCACCTCGGACTCTTACCGCACCGGAAATAAACGGCAATGCTTCAGACTTACTCCCTCTCAAACAAGACTTGGAACAGTTACACGAATCGGTCAAAAACGAAATTAACCGTCTGTCTCAAATTTCATCCCAATTAGAAAGGGTGTTACAGGTATTAGAACCTAAGATTCCTTCACCTAAACCAGTAGAAACAAGCCAAGAACCGACCGAGTTAATTAACTGGCTACAACAACTGGAGATTACAGTTAACAGTAGTAATCAACCCAGTTCCTCTGATGATGTCCTCAATCAACTAGCTGATATCATTGGTAATAACTACCAAGATTTAAGTAGATTACATCAGGCGATCGTCCAGAGTATTTGTAGCAAAAGTCCTTTTCATCTCAACTTATCTAATAGTAGTCAAGCCGAGATATCGCAATCGACACAATTATGTAATAGGCTAAGTCGTCTCAGCTTTCTGTCAACCTATCACTATAATAAAAGTAGTAAAACCATTTCCGGTAAAGTTGACCCCCAAGGACCAATTATCAATTTCTTTAATGGTATGTGGTTTGAGAGGTTTATTTACCGAAAAATCACCAATTTCTTTAATGAGTATGACCTCAGCTATCAATGCTTAATCAATCCTAAGCTAGAATTTGCAAATGGAAATGTATTTGAGTTAGATTTTCTGTTTTGGGTGAACCAGCAAGTTCTCTGGGTTGAATGCAAATCAGGTAAAAATTATAACCCCACTATCAGTATCTATGAGGCTCATAGAAATTCTCTAGAATTACCGAAAGAATCGTCGATGATGGTATTATTACAAGCAGATACACAACAAACAAGAGACCTGACTACACTACGAGGCTTAACCATTGTGAACCCTGATAATTGCATTGATGAAATCAAACAAACTCTTAACTTAGGTAGTTAAGAGGAAGTCAGGATCGAATTTTTTTGAGTTGGGGGTTAGGCGCTAAAATGCGCCTGATTAGCAGTTAAGACATCCCGAGGATTTCCAGGGACTTTTCTAGGACTTCATCGGGATCAAAAGGCTTAGTCATATACAAATTGGCTCCCACCTTTTCACCCTGTTGTTTATCAAATTCCTGACCTTTAGCAGTGAGCATAATCACAAAAACATCAGATAATCCCAGTTCATTTTTGACGGCGTTACAGACATCAAAACCATTCATTTTCGGCATCATCACATCCAGAAAAATCAAATCCGGCTTTTGTTGTTTGATAATGGCGATCGCCGCTTCACCGTTATCAGCGATTAATAACTCCACACCCTCATCTTCTAGTTCTTCCAAAGTTTGTTGAAGCAAGAGTCTGATGTGAGGTTCATCATCTACAATTAAAATACTTAGTGACATCAGCTTTCCCCTAAACCATTCAATATAACACTTCAAAGACTTCTATTTTATTTTTTTTACCCTTGAGCTTAACAATACCCACCTCTTTAAAAGAGAAATCATTTTGTGTTGCATTATATATACTACGTCCTACCAGTATTTGTCTACCCTTGGCCAAAGATTGTAACCGAGAGGCCACATTAACCTGATCTCCGATCGCCGTATAATCAACATGATGGGGTGAGCCAATATTCCCGACCACTACCTCACCGGAACTAATACCAATTCCGGTATGAAAATTGTCTCGAATCCAATGATTAGGGATGTGTTGTAAGCGATTTTGCATTCCAATGGCGGCTTCTATGGCTCGTTGTTCACAATTAGTCAAACTAGCGGGAGCGCCAAACATACAAACGATCATATCTCCGACAAACTTATTGACAGTCCCCCCATGTTCAAAAATGACATTAACCATCTCTTCAAAATAAATATTCAAATATTCGACAATTTTTTCCGGTGGCAATTCTTCGCACTTGGTGGTAAAATCACGGATATCAGCAAATAAAATAACTAAATTTTTGCGGCAGTTTTTCAGCAAATTTTCATCTTTGGAGTTAATCACAGCCTGGACTAACTGAGGTGACATATATCTTTCCAAGTTACTTTTAATGCGTTCTTCTTGCAATCGATATTCATGAAATCGGATATTTTCAATAGCATTAGCAGCCTGAGATGCGATCGCTGTCAATAATTTTAAATCACTAGCGTTATAGGAGACAGGTTTAGTGCTAAATAGCACAATAAAACCGATAATCCGGTTTTGATGTTTGAGAGGCGAAAACAAAAGAGCCGATATTTGGGAAGCCATGAACGCCAAGCGAAAATCATAGGCGAGATTATTGATAATTTCCGGCTGTAAAAAATCAAAAATAGCCTCGGAAATTTTCTCGGATAAGGGATAACTAAGTTGAGAACATTCCCCAGCAACTACAATCATTTCACACTGTTGATTTTGTTCATCATCCTGATGACAATTAATCACAAAACCCCCAGTAGCTCGAATAGCTTGCATAGCTTCTTGTAAAATCAGTAAAGCCAAAGATTTATGATCCAAAACCGCACTCAATTTTTCCGAAATTCGGTAAAGTAGATTAATTTCCTTATACCTTTCCAAGGTTTCATGAGCCAAAGTTTTGCGTTCCCATTCTCGATTAACTAAATAAGTCAGTAGAGAAGCCACTGTAGCGGCTTCTTTATCGCCTTCGACCCAACCAATAGATTGA
This sequence comes from Limnospira sp. PMC 289.06, assembly GCF_032350395.1. Lineage (NCBI taxonomy): Bacteria > Bacillati > Cyanobacteriota > Cyanophyceae > Oscillatoriales > Sirenicapillariaceae > Limnospira > Limnospira sp. PMC 289.06. Next base: position 9,027 of record NZ_JARPLC010000099.1, on the reverse strand, counting down.
TTATGAAGTAAAATCGGATAAGTTTCTGTATGGAGTGCTTGAAGGTCACCCAATAGACAATTACCCTCGTGGTCAAAAATAGAAATTGAGCCACTATTTAACTTAAGAATTTCATCGATAATTGAGGCAATCTCAGGAAAACGCAAAATTTGTTTAAGTTTAATCTTCATGGTTGCCACAGGAGTCTTCTAACAAAAATAGAAATATATTAGCTAGTTCTTTTTCAAACTTCAAACTACTAACCAAATTATACTTTTTGGAAAATTCAGCATTAGCAATCACCAAATCTGGTTTTATGGCTCGAATTTGAGGTAAAAACTCTTCCTGTGTTTGAGTCTGAGATACAATATAACCTTGAGTTTTTAGGACTTCATTTAAAATCTCAAGGGTGGAAATATCGCGATCGACAATTAACACCCGTTTAGGAGACTCTCCACGAGCAAACAAAGATTTAACTTCTTGTAATAAAGTTTCTTGAGCCACTGGCTTAGTTAGGTATTTATCAACCCCTACCTGATAGCCACGACTAACTGAGTCATCAGCGGAGACAACCAAAATAGGAATATGCTGAGTTTCCGGGTCATGTTTTAAAATAGCCGCCACATCAAAACCATTAATCTCCGGCATAATAATATCAAGAATTACTAAATCTGGTGGATTTTGTTTAATTTGACTAATGGCTTCTCGACCATCTTTCGCCAAGCGGACATTATAGCCTTCCGCATCTAATTCTTGACGCAATAACTCTCTAATACTTGGGTCATCATCCACGATTAAAATAGTCTTTTTATGTTCTCCTATGGACTGATTATCCTGATGTTTTTCATTAGTTAGGTGATTAATTAAAGATTGCAAATCAAGAGTTTTAACAGCGTTTTGGATATCTTGGTCATCAGGTAAAGGCAAGGTAAAATAGAAGGTACTACCCACTCCCACCTGACTTTCTACCCAAATCGACCCGCCGTGATGCTGGATAATTTCTTGGCAAATTGGCAAGCCTAAACCAGTTCCTTGCGGTTTATTAGTTAGGGTATTACCTACCTGTTTAAACTTCTCGAAAACCTGTTCTCTATCAGCAGCATCAATACCACAACCTGTGTCTTTTACGGACACTTTAATCGCGGACTTGACCGCCATTAATTTTAATGTTACATTGCCTGTTTCTGTGAATTTTACAGCATTAGAAATTAAGTTAATAAAAACCTGCATTAATTTATCATTGTCTCCCATAATATCGGGGAGATTGTCCGGCATATTTACAATTAATTTAATTGGCTTGTTATTAAATAAAGAAGTAGTGGCAGATATGGCTCGTTCTACTACGGTTTTGATAGATAAGGGTTCTATATGCCATTCGGTCTTACCAGCTTCCATTTTGGCAATATCAAGCACATCATTAATTAGATTGGTTAATCGTATGCCTTCTGAAACAATAATATCTACATTACTAGCGACTTGATTAACGGCTCTATTGATTTTTGTGTCATCAGTTTTAATGAAGGGTAAAATCACATCATCCAGTTTTTTCTGAATCAATTTAGCAAACCCCAAAACAGAGGTTAAAGGTGTTCTTAATTCGTGGGATACGGTGGAGATAAAATCAGTTTTCATCCGATCTATTTCTTTTTCAGCGGTAATATCCCTAAATAATACCACTGAACCAATATATATTAATTCTTCTGAACCTGATGGGGAAGATACCTGTTTAAGTACACCCTTAGCGACGGCTTGACCAATGCGATCGCCTTCTAATTTGACTTCCCCTTGGAAAGCATCCAGAGGTTGAGCCTTAGACTGCAAAAGCAAATTCAGCACATCCCCACTAAAGGCTTCGCTGCACAATTTACCCCGTATATCTAAATCTCCCAAAGCAAACAAATTAGCCAAAGCCGGATTAGTGCGAGTAATTTTACCTTCAGCATCAGTAACTAACAATCCATCAGCAATGTGGTCAATAATTGAAGTCAGATTAGCCAAAGTTTCCTGAAGTTCAACGGTAGCCATTTTCACCCTCTCTTCTAAATATTTATTAGCATCAGATAACTGTTGATTAAACTCTTTAATGTCAGTAATCATCTGATTAAAAGTCCGAGCCAAAATCCCAATTTCGTCTTGAGTTAAAACGGGTGCTTGACAGTCAAAATTGCCATCAGAAACCTTTAAAGCAGTCTCAGTAATTGCCAGAATAGGTTGAGTAATTTTGCGAGTTAACAGATATACAGCAATCAACAGTAAACTGATAGAAGTCAACCCTAGCAACAAGATATCTTTAGCGAGGCGATTAGCGGGAGCAAAGGCTTCTTTTTGTTCCATTTCGGCAATCAAAGCCAAATTTTGCTCTTCCAACCAGGTATATACCCCAATCACGGGAATACCATCATAATTGCGATAAATACCCTCTCCGGTTTCTCCCCGCAAAGCTGCATCAATTCCGGGACTGCTAACAGCTTGGATCAGTTTTTCTTCTCCGATTTGGTGACTAGAAATCAAAGCGCTTTGGCTTTCTAAACGACCGACTAAATAAGTTTCGCCACTGTTTCCCAAACCCGCCCTTTTTCGGATAATTTCATCGATACTATTCAGGTTTAAATCTATGGCAATGACAGCTATACGTTGATTTTCTGGGGTTAAATTAATATTGTTGGTTGATTGCACTAATTGTTGGAGGGTGGCGCGATCGGGTTGTCCAGTTACTGGCAGTCCATAGGCATTTTGAGCGTCTTGGATGGCTGTTTCGGTTTCCACGCCCCATATATTGTCAATGGAACCATTATAAAAGCCTCCGTTAGCCAACAGGGTTTGAATAGCAATGATATTATCTGACTCTGGTATATCCAGGGTGGCGCTAGTGGAAGACCTAGGACTAAAAACCGGGGAGGCTAGGGTGACCATGGGTCGCCCAGTTTTGGTGGAGGTGTAAAAATTAGGACGGACTCGATCGCCTGACTCTATACTTTCAAAATAGGTGGTAGTATTGCCTAGCGGTTGATAGTTTCCGATAGTGGTGGGGTCAGTAGAATAGATGATAATTCCAGCGGTGGTCAGTAGAGAAATGCGATCAATTTCGGGCTTGAGGGCGAGGATTTGAGTTAATTCTTGGTTGATTATCTCTTGAGCTTGAGATTTTTGGGCTTCTGTGGCGTTGGGGTCTACCAGAATTGCGGCTTGAGTCCTGACGGTTAAGTTACTAGCGGTGGCTAGGGTTTCTCGCCGTTGAGTTTCTGCCCATTTGTTGACCTGATGGGCTTTGAGGGAAGTAGCTACCTGCAATCTCTCAAAAACTGATTGTTGCAGGGACTCCCGCGCGCGAATGTTAACAGTAAAGCTAACCAGCCCAACGGTGACACCGGACAGTAAGAAAAAGTAACCCACCAATTTTGACAGTAGGCTTTGATTGAGGAGTTTCATCTGTTTACCTCTCGCTATAACCTGATTTGGGTTAGCATGGTGGGCTGTGGACTATTATTGCTCCCACTTGGTGAAAATAGCCTCAATTTCAGCGATCGCCCGATCCGCTGCCTGTTCTGGTGAGATACCATCAGCTACAATAGCACGGATAACCTGACCCCAAATATTATCCGATAGCACTTGAGAATAAGCCGGATTAAATGATTGTGCAAATGGCCTAGCTTGCTGATATTGCTGAACAGACGCTGAAATATGCGGATCTTCGGGATTTGTCCAAAATGGATCTTCTAATAGTTTTGGCATTACCGGAAAATAGCGTCCTTGGGCACCCTGAAGATAGGAACCTAAGTTCTCTGGTTGAATTAGATAGGATAGTAGACTTTTGGCTTGTTCGTGATTGGGGGACTCTTTAAATATAACAACCATTTTGACACTGGAAACGGAATTAAGGCGATCGCCATTTAGTGTGTTGGGCCAGTCTATGGTGACTAAATCTTGAAAATAGGTCTGGGTATCCTGACGCTGGGAACCGGGAATTGATAGGGATGGATTAGCGGTTAAAATTGAATTTCGACTCAGGAAAGAGATGTTATTATCAGGATTTGCCCAGTCGATGGCACTAGGGGGAACATAGCCATCTTTATAAAGGTTGGTGTATTCGGTCAGGGCGTTAATCAAGCCTTGACGCACCCGGGGTTCCCTAACTTGCAGTTTTCCTGTGGGGCTAATTAATTGTACATTGTGGGCTGTTAAAAATTGCTCAAAGGTGAAGTAGGTATCACTGGCGGCGGGGGACATGGGGAAACCAAAGGCATAGATATTTTGCTGACCCTGGGAACGTAATTCGTCTTGAATGTCTTTCCAAAATTGCCAAAATCCCTCCCAGTCTTGAGGAATGCGATCGCTACTAAATCCCGCTTGTGCTACTAGGGGTTTCCAGTAGTGAATATGAATAGTTTGCTGGCTGAGGGGGGCTGCATATTTTCCGGTTTGTCCAGTTTCGGCGTTTTTGTATGCTACCGATTCTAGGGCTTGCGGATCGTAAATGCTTCGCAGAGGATTAATTATATCGGATAGATCAACCAGTTGATTATCCCACGCTAAACTAGGTATTAAGGTTTCGACTTTGCCCGTGCTAAACAACAGGTCGGGAAGATTAACTGCAGCGATCGCATTCTGGGTTTCTGTCAGCATATCTCCATCACTGTAGAACGTCAATTCTACCCGATTTCCGGTCTCATTTTCCCACTCCCTTACTAATCTCTCGATTTCTTGAGTTTCTTCTGGATAAAACCCCTGTTGCCACCAAACCCTAAATGTCCTATCCCTAGCACCAGAACCCACAGACGATGGGGAGGTGTTACAGGTCACTACCCCTAATGATAATAAGAATAGGAGACCATACTTAATAAATTCTTGGCGTGTTTGCATGGTAAAATACTACCTACAACTATTGTGGAAACTTATCTCATAACTGTATCCAATTTTACCACGGAATCTATTAAGATTATCAACATTTGATCAGTTGACTGGATACGATAGCTGCTGGGGATTATCCCTAATTATTTAGTGAAGTTATCTTAACAGATATTAAGATATATAAAAATGGATGGTTACTGAATTTTAACCAACTGTCGAATTTCGATTAAATTAATGTTAATCATGTTCCTGGTCTTCCTCATCATCGGGGCGAGATTTTCGAGACTTGTTAAACCTTTTATTTTTGATGGCAATATCTTCATTCATAGTCCGAATTAACCAATAACTCGCAGCCAAAGCTAAACTCGCACCTGCCAAAGCCACCACATCTATTTTTTGATATTTATTGGTGTCAAAAATGATAATCTTTCGGGAGACAGCAATTAAAGCTGTCACCACGACTAACTCAACTTGAACAATATGCTTTTTTAAATAAGCCGTGATATTTTCCAACAACTCCAAAGCAATTAAAATATTCAAGAATAGCCCAAAAATCTCGATTAAAGTGGCATCAAAAAACCCGGTTGGTTTGGAGGTAAATAAATCCGTCAACAACACCCGAATCAAATCAACCAGAGAAACGATGATCACCAAAATTAAAGCCACCGACAAAATTTTAGAGACGCAATTCTCTACCCAGTGAATCATCCCTAAAAAATTCTCGTCTTTAAACTGATTTAAAAATCTGAGAAACCTTTTTTTAAACATTGATTAATTTCTGATATAATGGGGAAATTTAGGAGTTAGTATTCCTGTTTAATTCGGCATTGTCTTGGGGCTGATAGTCGATTAATTGGCGGGCATTTTCAATGTCCCAAATCCGATTAGTATTGTTAGAAACCCCATAAAAAATCTGAAAACCCAAATCTTGATGATCTAGGGATTTTTGCACCAATTGCGCCAAATCTCTGGGACTACACCAAGTTTTCCAACTGCGATCGCTATTAGGATATGGCAAAAACGAACCAATCCGCAAGCAAATAATCGACATCCCATATTGGTCTACAAAAAACTGCGCCAACGCCTCCCCAAAAGCCTTACCAACCCCATATAAAGAATCAGGTCTCACCACCATTTCCGGGGTGATATCCGACTCCCCAATCACTTCTCGCCACCCGGAAACATGATTACTACTAGCATAAATTAACTGCTTTATCCCCACTCGTCTCGCCGCCTCAAACACATTATAAGTTCCCGCAATTCCCCCCTGATAGACATCTTCCCAAGGCTGTTGTACGTCTGGGTTACTCGCCAGATGAATTACCCCATCAACCCCCTCCATAGCCTGGGAGACCGCCTCAAAATCAGCAATATCCGCTATGATGACCTCATCAGCATCAGAAATCGGTTTAAGATCCAAACATCGGAATTGATAACAGCCAGCTAACAATTCTCGAAGCGATCGGCCAATTTGTCCAGCCGCACCCGTAATCAGAACCTTTCGCATTTCCCTTGTCAACCAGTCAAATCCAGTCTATTCTAGCATTAACCTGTCATGATTTTAACTATATTAGAAAATCCAATTGTTAGATTATACATCAATTTAATTGGCTGGGCTTTACTAGGATTTATACTCGGTAAAAAACTCCCCGCTAGTACATCTAAGTATTTAGGCCAGTTTCTCTATTGGATTGGTGTTCCCCTCGGCATCATTGCCTTTATGCGGGGAGTTGATATCTCTGGATATATTTGGATTTCCCCTATTGCTGGATGGGTTGCCATATTGGTTGGGGCAATTTTTGCGCGTTTTTGGATGGAATTAGAAATCAGTGATGAACGCATTAAAGCCATAGCTTCAGGTATGGTTGACCCCCGCCATGTAAAACCAGATCAACCCATCCCAGAAACCGCCTGGACTCAACCAACCCAAGGCAGTTTTTTACTAGCTATGATGGTAGGAAATACCTCTTATTTAGGGTTTCCTGTAGTCCTGTCTTTAATTGGTCCTGAATACTTTTTATGGGCGGTTCTTTATAACACCCTCGCCACCAGTCCCGGACTCCACGGCATCGGCTATATGATTTCGGCTAATTATGGGAATAATCCCCTAGCACAACGTCGTAAAAATCCACTACAAATTATTTTTGGAAATCCGGCTTTATGGAGTTTTGGGTTTGGCTTTTTTTTCCGCCATGTTCCCCTTCCAGACCTGGCAGAAAATGCTTTAAGAACTTCGGCTTGGTCTATTGTTACCTTAGCTATTATTATGATTGGCATTCAACTTAGCCAATTAGGGAAACTGCAAAAATTCAGCCAAGCCTTGATTTGTCTAGCCATTAAAATGATTGTGGTTCCCTTGGTAGTAGGTACAGGTTTGATGTTTTTTGGAGTGACAGGTTTACCCAGATTAGCGATTGTTCTCCAAATGGCTATGCCGCCTTCTATTGCTACGGTAATTTATGCGATCGCCTATGGTCTGGATAAGGATTTATCCGTAGCTACGGTGGCTTTAGGTTCGGTGGGTTTATTAATGACAATACCTATGTGGTTATGGCTATTTTCGCCTTAAAATTAAATCGGTAGCATGGTAAACAATAGCATCAAATTCTGAGGTTTCTAAACTGGCTGGGTCGCGATAACCTAAATTAATGCGATCGCACATTTTCTCATCAATATATTCTGATGCTAAAAATACCTTAATTCGCTGTAAATGCTGACCCACCCGAATTAAATGACTAGCCACTAGGGGATTATTTAACTCTCCCGAATTAACCCATTTTTTCACCTGTTCAGGAATAGCATAACCGAATTGATTAATAATATCGCCGTGGGTGGCAGAAATCCCCTCAGCTAACCTTCCTCTCACCACCAAAATTCCCCCATCTCTGACAATATCTGCACAGTTATAAACCGCTTTAGCAGCCTGCCAAAAATCCGCACTTTTATCATCCACAATAGCCAGCAATTTATCGCAGGGTTCAACAGTTTTTAAAAACAATTTAGCACTAAGTGCGGCCGCCTGACGATAGGAAGATTGTAAATCACCCACAAACACATCAACAATACCAGTGGGAAGGGTAACAAAGTTAACCGAAACCAAAGTAGCCGGAAATGCTTGAGTAGCTAACTCCCCCACTTGCGCTAATATATCCCTAATGGGATTATCCACTTTTGCCATAATTTCTTCCGTAGGGAACAGATTACTTTTCCAGTGGGTGTAATCAATTATGGCTTGATTAGCAATTCCCGGACAAAGATATTTTGTCCCCCCAGAAAATCCCACAACTCGATGAGGAAATACACTCCCAAAACACATCACGACATCCTGATTAATCATCACCCTATTTAACTTGACAGTGACCCCATCAATTACGCCAATTTCGACTAAATGACTATCATCAAAGGCATGATGATTTAACAGGTTAATATTTTCAGCTTCCCTAGGGGATATTCCCAATTTATTGAGCATTTCTGTCTCGGTCATCGGTCGATGAGTTCCCAAGGCAAATATTACGGAAATCTCCGGGGATGAATGTCTGTGCAGAAACCTTAATAATTGGGGGAAAAATAGGTTAATAGGTGTGGAACGGGTGACATCTTCACAGATAATCAGAAGGCGATCGTACTGTTGATTTAGGGATAATAAATAATCGGTGATTTTGCCGATAATGGCATCAACCGAAATCAGCTCAACTGGTTCTAGGGTGATAATTTTCATATTGATTTGAATCTCAGCAATTAGCGCCATCATACCATCAACAATAGTAGGTTGGGTGCAACCCAACCCTATCAATCAACCCCTTCTCTACCCCCTCACCCAACCCGCCCCAAATCACCTGTTTCAGCCATCCTTAAAAAAACTCCCAAAATCCCAGGTTTTCCCCTTGACAAATCCCCCAAATTGACCTACCATTAAAGAATGGGAATCTGTGCCGACATATATATGGGTTTATTCAGATAGTCAATCCATCAACAATAGTAGTTGGGTGCAACCCAACCCCCTGTCAATTTGACTGGTGGGGAAAACCATGGTGGCGTTGGGTTTCGCTGCGCTACACCCAACCTACTTCTGGGAAACTGTGAAGACATATATATGGGTTTATTCAGATAGTCAATCCATCAACAATAGTAGGTTGGGTGCAACCCAACCCCCTGTCAATTTGACTGGTGGGGAAAACCATGGTGGCGTTGGGTTTCGCT
>NZ_JARPLC010000098.1:0-19619 GCF_032350395.1 Limnospira sp. PMC 289.06 | reverse complement strand
AAAGTCAATCCCCGCGATTTGAGCCATAATGTTGGGTTGAGGCACGAAACCCAACCTACGAATAAAGCTGTGATGAGGTCGCCACTACTGACTCCCCTAGAATCACTGATAAGGTGACTGCTGTTAATCCGATTTTGATGAATTTATGTGGTTTAATCATGGGTTACTTGGTTTTTTTTGAGCATAATTAATAGTGCAGTGAAAGCATCACAATCTAGCTTTATTTGACGACGTAAACCCAACAGAAGCCAGCCATAATGTTGGGTTTCGTGCCTCAACCCAACCTACGAATTAAGCTACGAATCAAGCTGGGTGAGGGCGACAGGGGGATAATGGATACATGAAGGTTATAAGTCTATTAACTGCCCTGATGCAATAGGGTCCCTACGGTTACTGGTTCCTGGATTTCGGCTTGTGCTACTATGCCATTCCGGTCAATTATTCGGACTTTTCCTGTACTATTTACCCCTGTTAAGATTGTGCCACTGCTGACATTTCGTAAATCAATCCCCCCTAACCATAATTGGGCGTTACTACCACTTACCTGGGTAACAACTGCTTCGGCTGGCGGGTTCGGATTATTGATAAAATAAGGAGTTTGAAGTTGATAACCACTACCTACTTTGACTTCATAACGGGGCTGTTGATAGAAGTTTTTGGGAATTTCGGGGATGATTTTGGTAAATATCTGTTGTATATTACTATCAGAATTCCACATATAATGGGTTAATAAATAACTAAATAAGCCGCAGTCAAAACCATTGACATTAACTTCCCTCGCTAGTTGGTGGGGGGCTGTGGCTGATAATACTACGCCTTTGGCAACTCCGGTGCGGTAACCGTTAACAAATTCTTCCTGTGACATATTTAGGCGTGATAACCACTTTTGCTGATAGCTTCTTTCAGAGTCGGAAACTAGGACGTTTTGACCACCATCACGAGACCGGACTCGCGCTTCTCTGGTGGCACCTCCGGCAAAACAACTATCTAATACAACGGTGACGTTTTCGGTCTGTAAGGCGGACATTAATAAAAATAAGGTGTGCCCCATAATGTCTTTGACGCTTCCTGGTGTGTTAGGATATCCAGGGGGTAAATCACTATCGACGGGAACAAAGGTTCCGTTGAGTTGTTGGGTACTTCCTACTTCTCGGAAAATGGGTTGGGGGTCAAAAATGCGAGAACCATGCCCAGAATAGTGATAAACTACGACATCTCCGGGTTTGGCTTGTTTGATTAAGTATTCTTCAAAGGCGGTTAAAATGGCGTCTCTGGTGGCTTGTTTGTCTTCTAATATGTAGATGTCTTGGGGGTGAAAACCAAAGCGGTGGATGAGTAGTTCTCGCTGTAAATATATGTCGTTAATACAGCCGATTAAGGGATGTTGGGAATAGCTGTTAATTCCCACTAGCAAGGCGAGTTTGCGGGAGGTACTCTGGGCTAAGACTTGGCGATGGCGTTGGGTTTGTCGGTGAAATAAAACGGGGTCAATTCCTAGGGTGGCTAGGGCTGCACCTAGGAATTGCAGAAAGTGACGGCGAGTGGAATTATTCATGTCTTTACTTGGGATATTTCCATAAAGTTATATGAATATACACATGAGAAACCAAGATTATGATTCAACATCATAAAATGGGTAACTTATGGGGGTAAGGTGGTTCAACTGGTTTAACTGTTGGTGCGGAAATTATTATAACTGCTTTTATCCAGATATAACTATCATCAATTATTAATCAAATTTGATATTTTGGTGGTAGAGACTTGATGATGAGGGGCTGGGGGATAGGTGGGGGGTATCCCCGGAGTTGTGAAATTCCGAATATGGCTTACAATTGGTGACAACTCACTAATTGAATTTTTTAACGTTAGACCATGACTAACCAGACTACTACGAATGAAACTACTAACCCAGAAACTCCGGTTTCGGCTACTGAACCGCAACCGAGTTATGTTAAACTGGCAATGCGGAATATGGTTAGGAAAGGTTCAAAATCCCTATTTCACTTTTTCTTGACTACTATGGGTCTAATTGGCCTGCTGGTGGGTCTCGCCTATCTTACCCGTTAAACATTAAGTGCTGTAGGGGGGTGAGAAGGTGCAGTTAGAAGTTAATATTGAAGATAATTTCTGGTCTGGGAAAGATGGAGAGTCTATGACTTCTGGGGGACGAGGAGAAAAGGCGATCGCATCTGAAACCTGGGAATCATGGTTTCAGCAGTGGTTACAACAACTTGATCCGTATTTACCCCCAGCTAAGGGATATGAACTTAGTCTGCGTTTGACTGACGATAGGGAAATACAGGCATTTAACGCCCAATATAGGCAGTTAGACCAGGCTACAGATGTACTTTCCTTCGCCGCCCTAGAAACCAGCCTTGTGATGCCAGCAGAACACCTCTCATTGCATCCCTGCTATCTTGGGGATATAATCATCTCAGTCGAAACAGCATTTAGACAGGCACAACAGGCCAGACATAACCTTACAACCGAGTTAGCATGGTTGACGAGTCATGGCTTATTACACCTACTAGGGTGGGATCATCCCGACGATCGCAGTTTAACTCGAATGTTGGAGCAACAAAAAGCCCTCTTACAGAAGGTTAACCTACAAATTGGTTCAGGTTACGCCTGGGACTCGGAAGAAAATCTGAACTAAGCCACGATTGTGCTACATTGCACCCAGAATTGATCAGAAATCCTGATACTTCTCTTGAATGCTGATTTAAGGATACCCAACCATGAAACCTAAAAAAACCTGTGTTTCGGCACTTCCCACCCCCCTAGTAACTAGGTCCGCCAACTACGCTTACATTCCTACCCCCCCAGAGACTAAAACCACCAACCACCGAGTATCTCAGTCTTGGGCGATCGCCAATAACCTATTGGTTAGCTTTAAATACGCCTGGAATGGTGTGGCTTACGCATTCAGGACCCAGCGAAATTTTCGCATCCATACAGCCATAGGGACTTTAGCGGTCAGTCTCGGTTTCTGGTTGCATCTTAACTTTGTAGAAATTGCTATTATTGGTTTAACTATCAGCGCGGTGATGGCTTTAGAATTGTTAAACACAGCTATTGAGTCGGTGGTTGATTTAACAGTAGGAAAGTCCTACCATGAATTGGCACGCATTGCTAAAGACTGCGCGGCGGGTGCTGTGTTAATCTCGTCTTTGGCGGCTTTATTGGTGGCGGGAGTGCTGATTTTGCCAGCTTTGTTAACGGCGATGCAAGTTTGGCTGCAAGGAGTATAGACATTGATAATTGTTATTGATAACTATGATAGTTTCACCTATAACTTGGTGCAATATTTAGGGGAATTAGGGTCAGAAAACCCTGTATGCGATCGCATAGAAGTTTACCGAAACGATGGCATCACCGTTGAAGAAATTAGACAGAAAAAACCCGATGGTTTAGTCATTTCTCCCGGTCCCGGTCGCCCAGAAGATGCCGGAATTTCCCTAGCCATTATCCGAGAATTAGGCAAGACTTTACCGATTTTAGGGGTATGTCTCGGACATCAAAGCATCGGTCAAGCCTTCGGTGGCAAGATTATCTCAGCCCCAGAGTTGATGCACGGCAAAACCTCACCCATTCATCATAATGGCAAGGGGATATTTCGCGATTTAGAGAACCCCTTTACCGCGACGCGCTATCATAGTTTAGTCATAGACCCCCAAACCTGTCCGTCAGTCCTAGAAGTTACCGCCTGGGTGGATGATGGTACAATTATGGGGGTTCAACACCGCCATTATTCCCATATTCAGGGTGTACAATTTCACCCGGAAAGCATTTTAACAACTGCGGGAAAAACTTTACTAAAGAACTTCCTCAACAGTTGTCGGTTAATGGCAGTTGAAAGCTAATCAATTTGCGGTAAATTTGCGGTAATATTTTGGTCATATAATTTCTATGAAACGGCGACAGTTTATCAACCTAGCTAAAACCAGTGCCCTAGTTACCTTGGCTGGCGGTTTGGGGGCGCGGTGGCAGGTTTCCCAAGCCCAGACACCCAATGAATCTAACTTGACTATTCGCTGGCTTGGACATACCAGTTTTCTGTTTACTGGGGAGGGTTTGCGGATACTGGTAAATCCGTTTCGACAAATTGGATGTACCGCCGGATTTGGTAGCCCGAAAATAGAGACCGACCTGGTGTTAATTAGCAGTCGCTTACTTGATGAAGGGTCGATTGATGGGTTTCCTAATAATCCGGCGCTATTATATGAACCGGGGGTTTATCAATTTAATGGTACCCAAATTCAGGGTATTCGCACTATTAAAGACCGTGAACAAGGTCGCAGATTTGGTCAGAATGTCGCCTGGTTATGGACTCAGAGTGGCATCAGAATTCTGCACATGGGAGGGTTAGCAGGACCTATTAATATTGAAGAAAGGATTTTGATTGGTCGCCCGGATTTGTTGTTAATTCCTGTGGGTGGAGGTCCGAAGGCTTATACTCCCACGGAAGCGGCGGCGGTAATTGCTTCCCTCAATCCTAGATTGGTGATTCCTACCCACTATAAAACTCTGGCTGCAGATGTTAATAACTGCGATTTGGTTCCGGTTGATAATTTCCTTGATGTGATGAATAATGCAACTATTAGGAATGTTAATAGCGACACTTTAACTTTGACTCGCAGCCAGCTTGATGATGAGTTGACTATTAGGGTGATGAGCTATAATTTTAATAGTTCGGCATCAATTAATAATTAATAATTGTCTGGGCGGGTTCTGCTGGCAATTCTCATCCTCACGACCTGATTAATAAACCCGCCCTACCTCACCGGGTAATTACTCTCCCAGAAAGGGGCTTCGGAATGTAGTTTATGACTTGAGCAACTGCTATATGGCAGGTTGAGCGATCGCCAAGGATATGGGTATTCTATGAAAACATCAAATAATTTATATGAAGAAGATTTTTACCTCTGGACACAAATCACGGCTGAACAGTTAAAAGAAAATCAATTTACTCAAATTGATATCGCCAATTTGATTGAAGAAATTGAAAGTATGGGAAGAAGTGAAAAACGGGAATTAAAAAGCCGTTTAATTGTGTTATTAATGCACTTATTAAAATGGTACTATCAACCCACCAAACGGAGTGAGAGTTGGCGCAGCACCATGACAGAACAACGCATTTTTATTGAAGGTTTGTTAGAAGACAGTCCCAGTTTGAAACCTCTACTTTCAGCATTATTTAAAGATTGTTATCAAAAAGCACGTCTAAAAGCGTCCGATGAAACAGGAATTAAGTTAAATTTTTTGCCAAAGGAATCGCCGTTTAGTTTAGAGGAAACTTTAGAATCTAGCTATTAATAAAGGTAATATGGCTTCTATTAATAATTGTCGGGGCGGGTTCTGCTGGCAATTCTCAATTCCTCACGACTTGATGAATAAACCCGCCCTACCCCACAGGGGAATTACAGCCCTCACCCCATTAATTAATAATTAATAATTGTCGGGGCGGGTTCTGCTGGCAATTCTCATCCTCACGACTTGATGAATAAACCCGCCCTACCTTACAGACTGTGGCGGGGACGTTAATAACTGCGATTTTGTTCCCGTTGATAACTGACTTGATGTGATGACTAATACAACTATTAGGAATGTTAATAGCGACACTTTAACCTTGACTGGGAGCCAGCTTAATGATGATGGGTTGACTATGGGGGGTGATGAGCTATAATTTTAATAGTTCGGCTAATGGTGGAGATTTTCAGGGTGGGGTGCAGACAATTATCCCTGACCGGGGAAATAATTGTTGTAATGATGACTAGAATGGATTAATCAACTATCAGCTTCATTGGGGAGTGAAAAATATGGCTATCTGTAGTGGCACGAATTATCTGGGAAAAATTGCTGTGTGTCTGGGAATGGGAATGGTTCTCAGTATGTCGGTGGGGACTGGGAGGGCGATCGCTGAAAGTTCCCCAGAATTACAGTTTAATTGGGAATCGGAAAATCTGGGGGAATTTGCCCAATTTCCGAGCGATCGCGTTAGACGGGCTGTTAATCAAGATGTGGTTAATCTACTGCTAAATGATGGTCGTTTTAGTACCTTAGCCACTGTGTTAAGACTGACGGGATTAATGGATGTTCTCCGAAAAGATGGTGTGTTTACTATCTTAGCGCCCACGGATGAAGCCTTTTCTAAACTCCCCCGGACGGTTTTAGAAAATCTCCTCAAAGGAAATAATATCGAACAGTTAATTAGGATTATGAGGTATGATGGATATGACAGCGATGCCATGACCTCGGAGGAGTTAATCTATAGATATTTAACAACTCAGGAAAATTTGTCGATTCCGGTGGAGGTGGGTTCGGAAACTATCACAGTTGAAGGGTCTCATAGTATTGATTCTGATATTCAGACAGAAAATGGCTTAATTCAGGTAATTGAGCAATTAATGATTTTGACAAAATAATCGGCTCTGGTGTTACAATGGGGTGAGGCTAGATTGATGGTCAATAGCAGCCCTGAACTCTCAAGGAGATGATTTTGTGAACCAGGAACGACCAACCCTACAATTGAAATGGTCAGGAATTGGCAATTGGATCGTTGTTATAGGGATCATGGGTTTACTAGCCTCAGTTGGTTTGGGCTGGCTGGTAAACTCGATTCTCATTCTGATTGGTCTGGCTGTCATCACCCCCATTATTTTAGTGTTTGGGGCGCGTTGGTGGCTAAACCGGAATTTGATTGAGGATTCCTGTCCGGTCTGTTCCCATGAGTTTATAGCCCTAAATCAGACTCAATGTCAATGTCCGAATTGTGGTGAACCTATTCAAATTGAACAGGGACGTTTTACCCGCCTTACTCCACCAGGGACTATTGATGTTAAGGCGGTTGATGTTTCCTCCCGAGTCCTAGAAGATTGACAATATCAGTTAAAGGATGTTTAACAGTGTCTGAAAATCAGCTAAATGTCTTGGTTACAGGAGGGGCGGGTTATATTGGTTCCCATGGGGTGTTGGCTTTGCAACGGGCGGGTTATAATCCGATAGTTCTTGATAATTTGGTTTACGGACATCAAGAATTGGTGGAAAATGTGCTGAAGGTGGAATTAATCGAGGGAGATACTAACGATCGCCTTTTATTAGATCAGCTATTTTCTAGCCGGAAAATTGACGCGGTAATGCACTTCGCCGCCTATGCTTATGTGGGAGAGTCGGTAACTAATCCTGAGAAATATTATCGTAATAATGTGGTGGGAACTCTCACCCTTTTGGCGGCGATGAACTCAGCGGGAATTGATAAATTTGTGTTTTCTTCTACCTGTGCGACCTACGGGGTTCCCCAAATTATTCCGATTCCTGAAAACCACCCCCAAAATCCCATTAGTCCCTATGGCGCGAGTAAGCTAATGGTTGAACGAATTTTGGCGGATTTTGACGCGGCTTATAATTTGCGATCGGTCAGTTTTCGCTATTTTAATGCTGCTGGCGCTGACCCCAATGGATTACTGGGAGAAGACCACGACCCGGAAACTCATTTAATCCCCCTCACGTTATTTACAGCCCTAGGAAAACGGGATCATATCTCTATTTTTGGGACTGATTATCCGACTCCTGACGGTACTTGTATCCGCGATTATATCCATGTGAGTGATTTAGCAGATGCTCATGTTTTGGGGTTACAACATCTATTTTCGGGGGGGAAAACTGAGTTTTTTAACCTCGGAAATGGTAAGGGTTTCTCGGTTAAAGAAGTGATTGAAAGCGCCAGGGAAATCACGGGACGAGAGATTAAAACGGTAGAATGCGATCGCCGCCCCGGAGACCCCCCCAGTTTAGTGGGAACTAGCGAAAAAGCCCAGCAAATCTTAGGCTGGAATCCTCAATATTCCCAAATTCACGATATCATTAGCCATGCTTGGCAGTGGCATCAAAAACGTCATGGCTAACCCTTGACATTTGGGAAAATTTTTGATATGAGATAGTCAGCAATCCGATCGCCTGCCCCGGCTTCACCGAGACGGCGGCGACCATTAACGGCAATAGTGGCTAGTTGTGGGGGGTCCTGTAGAAGCGATCGCACCACTCCTGCCACTGCTTGGGGATTTTCAGCGAGAATTAGTGACGGACCGAGTAGGCGACTTTGTGCTTCAGCAAAAGCTGGCGTAAATTGGGGACCCTTTCCGGGAATAGCGATCGCTGGTTTTCCCAGACCGACAAACTGTTCCGTAGCCGTCCCCGCCATGGCGATCGCCATATCTCCCAGGTCGAGACAATCATTAAACCCCTCACGGGTCAGCACCATAGTGATATCATCGCCACGCTGAAACAATTGTTGTTCCTTGCTGCTATGACCATGCACTTTATCCCACCCAGTAGCTTGGAGGACCTCACAGAAGGGGTCTAAATCCAAACTAGGTGCGATCGCAGCCAAACACCGGAGGGGTGATATTTTTAGCTGCGATACTGCTGCTAGAATTAACCGCCAATTCTCATAGGCTTCTGGACTACGAGAACCCGGTAATAAAGTCAAGTTTAACACACCTGGTGGCGACGGCGCAATAATTCCCCCAGGTTCCAAATTATCCATCATCGGATTACCCAAATCAACAGCCGGAATTGACCACTTTTGCAGAGTTTCCGTCGTCAGTCCATCGCGGGGAAACACCCCCCGACAACGACGATGAGTCATTAACCAACGTTCCCAGGGTAAATATACCGAACCTGACCACCCCTCCCATTTTTGCCACCAGGACTGGCGAGATAACTTGCCGTTTTCATCCCGCAAATAATATTCAGATTTTGCCGTCCCCACAAAAGCATATTCTGCGCCACTTAACCAGGCTAAAAATAGGGGTACAATATCCCCCACCGCCAAAATAAATCCCCCCTCTTTCCCCCACTGGCGCACCGTCTGCACCTGGGAATATAATAACTGTAATAACCCCCCCTTTAAATCTCCCAGGAGTTGGGAACCGTCCATATAAATAAATCCCCCAGAGGGCATTTTTTGGACTCTACCAATAATCGGAATATCCGGTAATTGCTGATAGGCTTTCCCTTCCCCTACTAAGGGTAAAGCGGCTAGGTTATTAACTCGTTTTCGCAGATGTTGCAGTATTCTGACAGCGATGATATCTTCCCCGTGACCATTACTTAAACACAATAGTTTCATATTCCTGAATGCTGCATCAATTATAAGTCTCCAATTATAAGTCTAAAATTTCCTGGATTTTGGCGTTGAGTTGTTTTAATTTAACGGGTTTGGCTACATAATCATTTGCGCCAGCTTCTAGGCATTTTTCGCGATCGCCTGTCATAGCCAAGGCGGTTAAGGCAATAATTGGCACTTCGGTCATGGTGGGGATTTGGCGGATACGCTTAATCGCTTCTAAGCCATCTATTCCCGGCATTTGAATATCCATCAGAATTAAATTAGGAGATTCTGATTGTGCTAAATCAATCGCCTGTTGACCGTCCTTAGCAATAATTAAACGGTAGCCTTTAGCACCCAAATAACTCGACAAACTCATGATATTAGCTTCGTTATCTTCAGCAATTAAAATCAGGGGAGAAACTTGAGCCACCTCTTCAGTTGTCGTCAGGAACTCCGAGGTATTAGATGATAGGTGGGGGGTGTTAGTTCCAGTTAAGATATCATCACAAGGAATCTCAAAAATAAACTGACTTCCTGACCCCACTTTACTAATCACATTAACAGTACCTCCGTGCATTTCTACAATGCGTTTAACTAGGGATAATCCTAAACCTGTTCCCTCATATTGACGGTTGAGCGCACTATCAATTTGAGTAAAGGGTTTAAACAGTTTTGATAATTGTTCTTCATTAATACCAATTCCCGTATCAATCACAGCAAAACGGACTCGGGATTTATCGCTGTCTATCGGGGGTGGCTGTAACTTAACTTCCAGGCTGATTTTACCTCGGGATGGGGTGAATTTAACCGCGTTATTGAGGAGGTTAATTAACACTTGACGCAGGCGGCGTTCATCAATATATAAGTCTGGTAAGGCTTGGGGAATTTGTACATTAATGGAAATCCCTTTTTTAAAGGCTTGCTGCTTAATAAAAGCTATACTAGATTGACACAGGGGGCGAATCGAAGTATAATTAAGGTCTAGTTTCATTTCCCCGGCTTCAATTTTAGCCAGGTCTAAAATATCGTTAATTAATTCCAGGAGATGGCTGGCGCTGCGTTCAATAGTTTGTAATGCTTGTTTTTGCCGATCGCCTACAGTACCAAATACCTCTTCTTGCATACCCTCGGTCATTCCTAAAATAGCATTAAGGGGGGTGCGTAGTTCATGACTCATATTGGCGAGAAACTCATCTTTCAGACGGGTAGCGCGCATCAATTCCTGATTAGTCTGGCGCAATTTGGCTTCGGTTTCTTGGCGATCGCTAATATCTCGACAGACACAAATTAACAGCTTATCTTCCGTTAGGGTCAGAGATAATTCTTCCGCAAAACTCGTCCCGTCTTGACGAGTGGCGATCGCTTCTCCAGTCCAGTAGCGATCGCGCATTAAAATCGGGAAAACCTCATTTTCAAAGCGTTGAATTTCTGTAGGAGAATAGATTTTTCTCCAACTATGACCCACTAAATCTTCAGGTTCAGAATAACCAAACATAACCAAATGAGCGTGATTTACATACTGATACAAATCATCCTGAACAATGCCAATACCATCCCCCGCCGCTTCAATACTCGCCAACTGTTTAGCAATTTCCTGTTCAGCCGCCTTCTTAGCCTCTTCCGCCTCATTTCTTTTCCTGTGTAAACGATACCCTTCAATTAAATTGCCGCAGGTCACTAAAAAGGCTTGTAAATCATCAATCATTTCCTCATGATAGCCACCTGGTTTATTGGCAATTCCCACTATTCCCACCATGGTAGAACCGCTAAAAAACGGCAACCCCAAAAAACTATTTAAAGGCGGATGACCATTAGGAGTCCCTCCCCGGCGTGGGTCGCTGCTAGGACTGTTAGCTATAACAGGTTTCCCGGTCATAATTACCGCCCCAAATAAGGTATTCATATTATCAAATTCCATGCCTTTTTCATGGTTTTCTTGATAAAATTTCTCCGTGGCTTCATCCCAAGCCACATTACTTATGCTATGGGTTTTTAGATAAGGAACTCCCCGAATTTTGAGGAAAGTTTCTTCCATGGTTGCTCCCCCATTATCTCGGAACATTACCTCGCCAATAAAGCCATATTCACTATCAGTTAAAGTTAGCAAGCTGCTAAGTAAACCCTCAAAAATAGTTAGGCGATTTTCGGATGTTATAAACTGGGATTGTGCGATAGTAATTGACTGGAGGAGATTATGGTTTTTTTGTAAGGCTATTTGCGCCGATTTTAGGTCGGTAATATCAAATAAAGTTGAACGACTATAAAGATATTCACCTTGGGGATTATAAACGGCGCTAGAATTCAATAGTACCGGGAAAACATGACCATTACTACTAATCATCTCCAGCAACAGATCTTTGAGATATCCTTGCTGTTTAAATAACTCAAAATTACTCTCAAATATCTCTCCACTTTCAGGGGTGAGAAAATCTGCTAAACGTCTCCCAAGTAATTGTTCACGCGAGTATCCTAACCATTGCAGTTCCGTATCATTAATCTTGACATAGCGACCCTCAGCATCGAGGGAATGATAGCCACAGGGAGCCTTATTATATAGGTCTTCAATTTCATGGGAATAGTCTAATAGTCTAGCTTCCGCCTGTTTACGAGCGGTAATATCAAAGCGAATAGCTAAATATTGAGAGACTTTTTTCTGGGAATTTAAAAAAGGAACAATGGTACTTTCCGTCCAGTAAATAAAACCATTTTTAGAGCGATTACAAATTTCTCCATGCCAAACTTTACCACTAGAAATAGTCCGCCATAAATTCGTGAAAAAACTATGGGGATGGTATCCTGAGTTAATGATACGATGGGTTTTACCGATTAATTCTTCCTGGGAATAACCGGAAATTTCACAGAAGCGATTATTGGCGTAGGTAATCACTCCACTAGCATCAGTAACAGCGACGATCGCTGAATGGTCTATGGCTAACTTTAGATCTGATAACTCCCTTAGTAATTGTTGGCGGTCGGACTCGGCTTGTTTACTCTCGGTAATATCAACATTAGTACCGATCATCCTTTGAGGTTCTCCTTCGGGGTTGCGAATAATTAGAGCATTTGCTTTAATAAAAACTATAGAACCGTCAGGACGTACAATCCGAAATTCTGGATTAAATTCCCTTTCCCCTCGCAGACTTTCCTGTAAAATTGCCTGAGTTAATTCAGCGTCTTCTGGGTGTAGGGAGTTTTTCCATAATTCCACTGTCTGGGGACACTCTAAAGGTGAGACTCCATAAATTTTATACATCTGATCATCCCAGGTTAGATGATTCTGAGAAATATCCCAATCCCAAATTCCCATTTGGGCTGACTTAATCGCTAATTGTAGGCGATCGCTTAGGTGAGAAAGTTCCTGGGTTCGCTGTTTGACCGTCGCTTCTAAAGATTGATTAAGATCTTGTAATGCGGTTTCCGCTTTTTCCCGTTCACAAAGTGCCGCTTTCTGTTCGCTAATATCTGTAATAGTACCAACATAGCCATTTACTGTTTCTTCTACACTAAATTCCGGGACAATTTGACCAAACACCCACAACTGATTTTCCCCGGCTTCTAAACGATATTCTTCCTTAAATGGGTGATGATTTGCTTGAGTCTGTTTCCAGGCTTCATTAATGCGATCGCTATCTTCAGGATGTACAGAAATTTGCCAAGATAAACCAATTGTTTCCCCAGGAATACGTCCCGTCATCTGACAATATTCCTCATTCACATAGATACAATCACCCTCCTTATCCGTCCGAAAAACTCCCACCGGGATTAAATCTGTCAGAGTCGCATAACGTTCTTCTGTTTCTTGTAAATAGGTTTGAATTTTTTGGCGTTCTTGTAGTTCCTTTTGTAATTCATCGTAGGCGATCGCTTGTTGAATAGCGATCGCTACCTGTAGCGCCAACTGTTGCACCATCTGGATTTCTTCTGATGACCACAGCCGCGTATTACTGCATTGATGAATCGCAAATAAACCCCACAAACTCTGAGATGGGCTTTCCGCTTCATGGTTAGATAAAACAATAGGAACTACTAAATTCGCTCGCACTTCCAATTGTTTTAACAGAGATAAATGACACTCACTTAATCCCACCTGATCAATATCTGCTGCTACGAAAATATCTCCGTCTTGATAGATTGATAGGTTGTCCTCAAAACAGGTATCTTTAATATTTTTATCGAAACAGGATGTATAGGGTTCGACTACTGATTCCGCTACGATATCACCGCTAAAATCTGCCTTAAATTGGTAGATTAACACCCGATCACAATTTAACAAAATGCGGACTTGTTTAACCGTTTCATCCAAAATTTCCGGTAAATTTAACCAAGACCTAATCCGGGTGGTAATCTCAAATACCAGTTGTTCTCTATGGTGCGCCTGTTCTAGTTCTAAAGTCCGTTTTTTGACCTGCTCATCTAGCTGGTGCGCCTGATTTTCTAAAAGCCTAATTTTTTCTAATTTCAACTCCGATATGCGACCCTCTAAAATCTCCGTCATTTTATACAGTTCCAGAGGATTTAGCACTTTTAGCATACTGGTTTGGGTCACTATCCCTAACAGTTCACCATGGGAACCTGTCACTAGAACTCGCCGGATATATTGGGATGACATCAACTCATGAATTCTCCACAGATTCTCATTTTTTGCTACCGAGAACACTGGGGTACTCATTAACTGTTGACTGCTATAGTTTTCTAAGTCTAAGCAGAAGGTATTAAACTTGACAATATCTCCCTCGGTCAGGATCCCGACCGGAACATTGACATCCGTTGAATTGTTCACGAAATCGGTTTCTACTAAAACTACACAATTGACCCGGTATTGTGTCATTAAACAGGCAATTTCTAGCAGGTTACTCTCAGGACTAGCACAAATAACCTCTGTTGTCATTACCTCTTCTACCGTTCGTAATCTCAGCAGGTCTATGGGGTGGCTAATATAACGCAGAGTTTCATGGGTTATTAACCCTACTAGGCGATCGCTATCATCCACTAGCGGTAGGTGGCAGATTTGATTTTTCCTCAGCAAATCAATCACTTCAAAAAAGTTGCTCAATTCTGACTCCCTCCAGCTTAATACTGAGGCGGTCATGACTTCCCCTACCAATAACTGCTCTAAGGGTCTTTTTTCTGTACAGAGTCGGATGATATCTCCCTGAGTCAGAATACCTACTAATTGCTCCCCTTCTACTACCAAGACACAACTGGAACGCGCCTCTCCATAAACTTCCTCTAATAGAACACTGGCTTTTGATGATATACTACAACTGGTGCGACTTTCACTCATCAGCGCGATCGCTTCCCTCACCGTTGTTTCTACTGTTACTAATAACGGCTCTCTAATAATCGCGCTTTCTAATTCTGTCGGCGTATATGATGAGTTGCTTGCCATTGTTTTTCGCTACCGGGCTTGCTATTGATAAACTGCTGCTCTATATACCTCTCAATTATAAGTTCAATAACTCTTTCTGTCAACCAATTAACTTAATCTTGAGGTGGAGCCCTTGCCAAAGTCGGTTAAATGTGATAAGGTAATCCCCCAGGGGTTAACTTAGGTTAATTATCAGCAAACATATATATTTTTTTAAGCCAATAAAATGCGGGAACTATTTTTTGATTTTGAAGATTTCCAAACTCGAAACTTTGCACCCATTGGCACAATCGATGGGGTGAGATTTTCCCCCAATGCCATAGCTTTGGTTAGCCTTGATGAAGAGGGAGAAGGCTTATTTAATGCTACCAGAACTTCCCCCCCCGGTACCACGGTTATATCCTATGCCGAGGCGATTATTAACACCGAAGATGCCGAAGATTCCGAACAGATAGAAGTCAATGAGTTAGTCACAGGCGATCGCATTACCATTGACCTCAGAAATTTATCACCATCAGGTATAGGATGGGGTAACTTTTCCTTTTTCTATACCTCCCCTAACCGAGAACATATCGTCGAAATATTTGACCGAGAAGGCAATTCTCTAGGGAGTGGCGTTTTATTTTCCACCCCCGGAGAAACCTTTAACGAATTTCTGCGCTTTAGTACCACCCTACCTCCTAACACCGGAATTATTGCCATTGGTTCCGAAGCCACCGAATTAGCCATAGATAATATTAGAATCTCCTATTTTAGCACTCTAATTGCTGACCCCATTATCACCTCAACCCCCACCTTAGTTGTAAGTACACAAAATAATGATTTTCTCCAAGCCGCACAACCCAGATTAACTATACCCCTACCGCCAGATCTTATTAGCGACGAAAAAGTTATCACTAATATTGGTAATGTCAATAACGGCAGTGCTACCATTCTCCCTGGGGGAGTCGGAGTAGAATTTATCCCCGATACAACCTCCCTTGGCGGTTTTGGTAGCTTCGATTATACATTGCGCGATCGCCACAACCAATTTGCTACTGCTACCGCCACCATTAATTTTCGGCCAGTAACAGCCATGCAAGGGAGAGATGGAAATGATACCCTAATTGGTGATCAATTCGACCAAACCCTGGACGGCGGCCCCGGAAACGACTCTATCTTAGGGGGAAGTGGTAACGATACCCTCTTAGGGGGTCCTGGTGATGATACCCTCTTTGGTCAAGGTGGAAACGATCGCCTACAAGCCGGCTCAGGTAATAACCTCCTTTATGGCGGCGTGGGTAACGATACCCTGTTGGGGGGTGTTGGTAATGATTCTCTATTTGGGGGTTTAGGGGATGACCTCCTACAAGCCGGCTCAGGAGATAATATCCTTGATGGTGGCGCGGGTAATGATACCCTGTTGGGGGGTATTGGTAATAATTCCTTATTTGGGGGCGAGGGGAATGATTGCTTATCTGGTGGTGGCGGGAATAATTGGCTAGAAGGTGGTGCTGGCGTAAACACCCTCACCGCTGGGACAGGAAATGATACCTTAGTTTACCTGTCTCCTAATGATAGGGGAACGCAACCCGATCGCATCTTAAACTTTACACCAAATAGCGATCGCCTAGTTTTTCAAAGTCAATCCCTAGACCAAGGTGGTTTTGGTTTATCCGCTCTCAATAGCGACACCCAAACCCTCAACCCCCAACAGTTTACCACCAATCGAGAATCCCTACCCGAAGATACAGAAATCCCCATTCTCCTTTACGATACCACTACCGGACTTCTCGAGTACGACATAGACGGCTTGGGAACCTCTCCACCCATAGCGATCGCACAGTTACAATCAGAAGATGGTAGCATCCCCAATTTATCCCCCAATGATATTATCCTAGTTGATCCCGTTTCATTGGCTCGCCCCGAAACCGTCAACATCATCGCCAGAGAAGTTCGCGCCGCCACTCCCCAGGAAATAAACGGCAGCGACTCTGATGATACCATTTTTGCGATCGCACCAGAACCCTTTAATCCCGTCGAAATTCCAGTTTTAGCCAATGATAGTCCTGAGACAGGTCTATTTATCAGCAGCGTCAGCAACATCACCGGCGGCGACGTAGTTCTACTCAATGATAACACCATTGTCAGATTTACCCCCACATTACCAGGCGGAACCCAAGCCAGCTTTACCTATACCGCCAGTGATGGCAACACCCAAGATAGTGCTAATGTATTTATCGATATCCTTCCCGTCACCCGTATTAACGGCTTAGGTGGCGATGATGTTTTGGTCGGAAGTTCAGCACCCGATCTCCTCTATGGCGGCGCGGGTAATGATTCCCTTTTCGGAGATAGTGGTAATGATACCCTAGTCGGTGGTAGTGGTGCCGATACCCTTTCCGGTGGAGATGGTGATGATGTAGTCTATGGTGGTTCAGGACCCGATCTCCTCTATGGCGGCGCGGGTAATGATTGCTTGTTCGGAGAAACAGGCGATGATACCCTAGTCGGTGGTAGTGGTGCCGATACCCTCAAAGGTGGCGGCGGCAATGATCTCCTTTATGGTGGTTCAGGACCCGATCTCCTTTATGGCGGACAGGGTGATGATTCCCTATTCGGAGAAGCCGGCGATGATACCCTTTTCGGAGATAGTGGTAATGATACCCTAGTCGGTGGTAGTGGTGAAGATGTACTCTATGGCGGTCTGGGAAATGACCTGCTATATGGAGGTTCTGGTAATGATATTATCTATGGCGGACAGGGTGATGATTTCCTATTAGGAGATGATGGAGATGATACCCTCTTTGGAGGTGCCGGAAATGATACCTTATTTGGAGGTGCTGGAAATGATGTTTTTGCCTATATTTCTCGCAGTCAAATCACTACCGGAACTGATTTAATTTTGGACTTTGAAGCCGGAAGCGATCGCATCTTATTTGACCGGGAGCAATTCGGCTTTATTCAGATAGGTACTACCCCCGAAAATAGCCTGAGTCCTCAACAATTTATTCTCGTCGAAACCGGAACTTATCAAGATAATCTCAGCCTCATAAATAGTCCCATTCTCGCCTATGAATTACAGACCGGAAACCTCATCTATGACCCCGACGGTTCAGGAACACAACCCCCCGAAATTATTGCTAATTTACAAGGAACACCTACCCTATCTGTTAACGATATCATCTTGATTGGTATAGCCGGAGATGATACCCTACCAGACATAGATGATGATGATCCTACAGATGAAGACCCTAGAAATGTCACCGCCTTCGCCTTAATTAATGGTACTCCCGGAAATGATGCGATCGCCGTTTCTGATACCATCAATGCTGTAGACTTTGTTGGGGTTCCCGTCACCATTCCCGCTTCTGATAATGAACGCATCGCCGTCATAAATACCATCACCGATTTAATCGGCGGAAATGTGAATATCCTAGAAGGCGGTACAGCCGCCGAGTTTATTCCCACCCTCCCCGGCGGAAATATTGGCAGTTTTAGTTATGAAGCGATCGACTCCCAAGGAAATCTAATTAGAGTTCCCGTTAATGTTAATATTCTCACCGCCATAGATGGTAATTTAGGAGATGATACCCTCATTGGTTCTGATGGTAATGACTCCCTATTTGGTAATCTTGGTAATGATTGTTTAATTGGTGGTGCTGGTGATGATACCCTCGTCGGTGGTGAAGGAAGCGATACCTTTGCTTATCTATCTCCTAATCAAATTAATTTAGGAGTTGACCTAATTGTTGATTTTACCCCCGGAAGCGATCGCCTTTTATTTGACCGTGATCAATTCCGCTTCACTCAAATAGGTACTACCCCCCAAAATAGCCTCAGTCCTGAACAATTTATTTTCCTCGAAACCGGAGAATTGAATCCCGATAATCTCGGCACCATTAGCAGCCCCATTCTCGCCTATGAATTAGAAACCGGAACCCTCATATATGACCCCGACGCTTCAGGAGTACAACCCCCCGTAACCGTCGCTACACTTATCGGTAATCCTCCATTATCTATTGATGATATATTGCTCATTGGAACCACCACAGATACACTGACACCTCCCGACGACGACGAAACTTTTGTTGATGACTCTTTAATCGCTAACCCCAACTTTGCTACCACCCCTAGTCTCGTAATAGGTACTCCCGGAAATGATACTATTTTCGCAGAGGGCACCAGCTTAAACCGCATTGAAATTCCTGTACTAGACAATGATAGTCCCGTCGGTGGATTAACCATTAATAGCATCAGTGGTGTCAGCGGAGGACAAGTTAATATTCTCCCAGGTAATACCTCCGTTGAGTTTATCCCCCTTCTCCCAGGACCATTTGGTGGTCAATTTACCTATACCGCACAAGACTCCCTAGGAAATACCGCCTCCGCTTTGGTTAGCGTTAGTATCGCAACAGTGGACACCATTGATGGTAATGCAGGTGATGATTTTCTCGCCGGTCACTTAGGTCCTATTGTTTTAATTGGCGGTCCTGGTAATGATACTCTTCTAGGTAGCGCCTTCGGTAATGACCTGCTATTGGGTAATGAGGGTAATGATTCTTTAGTTGGTGGTCCTGGTGATAATACTCTTATAGGTGGTCTTGGCGATGATGTTCTCATCGGTGGTCCTGGTAATGATACCCTAGTCGGAGGGTCTGGTGGTAATACTCTCACAGGTTTGGGAGGAAATAATGTTTTCCTCTACTCCTCTACTAATGATGTCTTATTATCAGCCTCTGATTTGATTACCGATTTTGTCCCCGGTCGCGATACTTTACAGTTTAACGATGAGTTTATCTTGGCTGACCCCTTATTTGTGGTCACTGATACACTCACCGAAGCTGACACCCTACTCGATACCCTACCCGTATCGCAACCTGTAATTATTTATGAACGACTAACCGGACAGTTAATCTATGATAGTAATGCTGACGGACTCGGGGGAGGATCTATTATTGCTCAGTTTACCCCCGACGAATCTGGTGCTTTCCCCAATATCTCAGATACAGTAAGAGATGATTCCTCAATTCTGATTTTCTAAGATTATCCTTATCCTTACCCCCCTCTCCCAGAGGGCGGGTTTATCAATATTGTCGCTGGGAGTCGCTGGGAATTGAAGATTGACACCACAACCGGCCAGAGGGCGGGTTTATCAAT
>NZ_JARPLC010000097.1:0-19732 GCF_032350395.1 Limnospira sp. PMC 289.06 | reverse complement strand
GCATCTGGTAGTAGGTTCTACTTCACGCCTTCCGTTCCCCGCTTCAATCTGACGGGGTGTGATTCCTGAAACTGGGGGTGGCTATCGCCGTTACTCTTTCCCACAATCGCCCAAGTGGTTTTAATCCTCCGTGTTATATAGTTGAGTATTGCGATTTTCTTTGTGGAATTAACCTTGAGTTCCCTGCCTTGCTTTCGCTTTGGGACATATAAACAGTTATAGGGATGGTCAGGAGTGCGCTCCTTATATTCAAACAAGGGGTTGAAATCCACTCCAGGCAGTTATTTCGGGCATTGCAGCCCTATTTGATGCCTGAACGTCTCGCACTGTTACCATAATTATAACCTTTAGATGGTAGCTAACTAAAGATTTTCCTGAGAAATTCGCCGATCGCTTTTCAGCCCTAGGGTGGTCAAGTTCACCTACCTAATAGTAAATCCTAGGTTAGACGTTGGACGTGGGGAATAGCCAACATCAGGGTCTTCCGCTCGCTTTGTGAGACGACATAGATCTACAGATTTTCCGGACAACTACTTCCACCGAGTAGGGTGGCATCGATCCTGATGATAATGCTTAGACGGCATCAGTTTGCGGATAGCAGGGCATCTTCAGAAGAATTTAGGAGATCTTGAATCGTCATGGTTAACTGTTTTAATCTCACTGGTTTACTCAAGTATTCATTAGCCCCCGCTAGTAAACAGGCCTTCCGATCGCTTTCCATGGCCAAAGCCGTTAAGGCAATGATGGGCGTTGTCGCTAACTCTGGAATCTCCCGAATCCGTTTCATCGCCTCTAGTCCATCCATTCCTGGCATTTGAATATCCATCAATATCAAATCAGGAGATAAAGCCACAGCCTGATTAATTGCCTCCTGACCATTTTTCGCCAACTCCGCTACGGTAGCCTTTCGCGGTTAAATAGCTGGAAATCGTGCTGATATTCGCTTCATTATCTTCCGCTAAAAGCAGCAAAGGCGCTGCATTTGGGGTTGATGGCAGTGCCACATCATTAGGGTTTAAATCTCTGATCAGAGTCCATCCGTTGGGGAATCATCACAGAAGCCTGATAGGGTAAATCGATACTAAAACAACTACCCAGCAATACTTCACTGGTTAAACCCACCCGACCGCCATGCAATTCTACAATTTGTTTTGTCAAGGCCAAACCCAAGCCAGTTCCTTGATATTGGCGATTCAAGGCGCTGTCAATTTGCATAAACGGTTGAAACAGCTTCTTGATATTTTCTGGGCTGATACCAATGCCAGTATCTCTCACGGAAAACCGGAGATATGGGCTTTCTCCCTCGGCTTCTCTTGGTTGGGGCAATATCACTTCTAAGGTGATGCTTCCCCCTTCTGGGGTAAATTTAACCGCATTATTGAGCAGATTAATTAATACTTGACGGATCCGGCGTTCATCGAGTATAATATCAGGCAATTTTAACGGCAGATTAACCGAGAGTTGAATCCGTTTTTTCAGGGCTTGCTGTTTGATGAAGGCGATACTGGATTTACACAGAGGCGCGATCGCCGTGGGGGAACATTCTAACTCTACCTGACCCGATTCTATCTTCGCCACATCTAAGATATCATTAATCAAAGCCAGCAGGTGAGAGGCGCTCCGTTCCACGGTTTGCAGGGCTTTCAGTTGTCTGTCATTCACGGGACCGAACACCTCCTCCTGTAGCCCTTCCGTCATGCCTAAAATGGCATTGAGGGGGGTGCGGAGTTCATGGCTCATATTAGCCAGAAACTCATCCTTGAGACGCTTCGCGCGGATTAGTTCCTCATTGCGTTGAGTAAGCTGTTGTTGCGCCTGTTGACGTTCTCTGAGTTCCTGTTGCAACTGCTCAAACAGATTAGACTGTTGAATAGCGATCGCCAACTGGAACGAGAATTGCTGCGCCAAATCAATATCCGACTGTTCCCAATGGCGGGGGCCGTCACATTGATGAATGCACAACAGTCCCCATAAGACATCTTGACAGATAATCGGTATCACTAAGTTAGCCCGCACCTGAAACTGAGATAAAATATCTACATGGCAGTTTTCGAGCGCCGTCGTGGTGGATATCATCCGCCACATGCGGAACGTCCTTGAGCGTAGAGACTGGCATAGTTTTCCCCAAAACAATGGTCATGGACGGGGATAGCCAGCACAAGCGGGGAAGTCATTAACCACTGACTCCGCCACTTTACGAGCCGTCGTCATAGCCAGAGTCGGGGTAAAATTTGAAAATACCCACCCTTGCCCCTTGCAGACAGTTGCAAATCTCTCGAGAGGCGGTGTCAAAAATGGTGGGTAAATCCAGGGATTGACTGATGCGTTGATTCGTCTCCCGCAAGAGCCGTTCTCGTTGCGCTTGCTGCTCAATGGTTTGTTCGGCTTTTTTGCGATCGCTAATATCCGTATGAGTGCCGATAAACCGCAGTGGTCGTCCCTCAGCATCCCGTTCCACCATGCGCCCTTGGGCTAAAATCCAGCGATAGGAGCCATCTTTACAGCGCAGACGATGTTCATGGCGATACAACTCCGTTTTTCCTTGAATATGTCGCTCCACGTCCTGGTAAACTTGGGCTAAGTCGTCAGGATGAACCCGACTTTGCCACTCCGTCAACCGGTTCTCAATTCTCTAGCTCCTGATAACCCAGCATGGATTTCCATTGTTTATTGAACCAAAGTTCCCCCGTCTGCATCTTCCAATCCCAGAGTCCTGTATTCGCCGAAGCCAGACCCAGTTCTAAGCGCAGTTTACTTTCTTGCAGAGCCTGTTCTGCTTTGGTGCGTTCGGTCAGTGCCGCTTTCTGGGCGCTAATATCCACCACTACACAAACAGAACTCTCATCAGTTTGAGATAACATCGCCACCCCAATTAACACAAACACCAAATGTCCATCTTGATGCCGATAAGCCTTTTCAAAGGGGTGAATAAATCCAGATTGACGTAGATGTTCGATCACCTGTACATCTTGTTCTCGATAGTCAGGGGGTGTGATTTCTGCCCAGTTGATTAAACCCATAGGCCGCCCTGCGCGGCTATAGCCCAACATCTCTAAAAAGCGATCATTAGCCTCGATGATGTCTCCGGCAAAATTGGTAAACATCATCCCCACTACGTTGGAGTCAAACACCCGCCGAAAACGAGTTTCACTGGCTTGTAAGGCGGCTTCAGCTTGGCGGATGTCGGTGATATCTAAATTCACCCCAATCA
Source organism: Limnospira sp. PMC 289.06 (assembly GCF_032350395.1). Classification (NCBI taxonomy): domain Bacteria; kingdom Bacillati; phylum Cyanobacteriota; class Cyanophyceae; order Oscillatoriales; family Sirenicapillariaceae; genus Limnospira; species Limnospira sp. PMC 289.06. The sequence goes on along the minus strand of NZ_JARPLC010000097.1, from coordinate 16,521 downwards.
TGCTGATGGGCTGACCCGCTTCATCCCGGACAACTAACCCAGAGGCTTTAATATAGTGGAGGCTGCCATCGGGATGCAGGACGCGAAATTCGGTGTTATAGTCGGCTTCTCCTAAAATGGCTTTCTGGAGGAGGTCTGCGGCGGCTTGGCGATCGTCGGGATGAACGCCATGAGACCAAACCTCGTAAGCTACCACAGATTCTGGATACGACGAGTATGATGAATTATCAACCCCATAGAGGGCATACATCTGCTCATCCCAAGTAATTTGATTTTGGCGAAGATCCCAATCCCAAAAGCCGATGTTTCCCGAAGATAAGGCAATTTTGAGCCGTTGGGAGAGTTGGAAAATTTCCGCCTCGGCTTGTTTGCGTTTGGTCATATCCCGGGCGACCCAAATCACCCGACGATCGCCCATGGGAGAAATACTCGCTTCAAAATATATGCGGCGATCCTCCAGGTCGATTTGATACTCAAACGACACGGTTTTTCCGGTGGTTAAGGCTTCCCGAATCGGCAGTAGAGTGCGGGATTCGGCCTCGTCTTGAAATAGACAATCGAGGGTTTGATCGAGAATCTCGGTGGCTTGGGGCTCGAGTATTTGGTGGCGGGTGGGCATCACTCGCACTTCATCGCGATCGCTTTCAATGATTAAAACCAAATCCCCCATGGCTTCAAAGACGCTGCGTAACTCGGTTTCACTGCTGCGTAGTTTTTCCTCAAAGGCGGCGCGAAAGCGTATATCCCGGAATATCCCTTGCACTATATGGGTCTGGCCCACTTTAATCAGGCTTCCTGAGATATCAACGGGAATTTCTGAGCCATCGGCCCTCAGAATCCGGGTATCCAACACCCAAAGCTGTTTTTCCTCAATAATCCGCGACAAACGGCGTTCAATGCGGTCTAATTCCGCATCGGGGATGGAGTTGGCTGATATGTAGGGGCGATCGCTCTAGGCTCAGTCCGCTGAACTCCGATACGGGAGTAGCCGAAAGCGGTACTCGGCGGCAGCGTTGGCTTCGATCAGGTAGCCTTCAGGGGTGGCTAGGAGAATGGCATCACTGGCTCCTTCCATGAGGCCACGATAGCCCGCGATCCGAGCCTGCAGGTCGGCGGTGCGTTGCTCGACTCGGGTTTCGAGTTCAGTATTTAAGGATGCTAGGGCTAGTTGAGCCTTTTGGCGCTGGCTAATCTCGTTCTGGAGTTGTTCATGTTGCGTGGCTTGTTTGAGGGCGATCGCCAATTGGATCGAGAGAGCCTGCAAGAGTTGGATTTCCCCGGTTTGCCAATCTCGCGGCTGATCTTGGTGACTGGCGATCATCAACCCCCAGAGGCGATCGTCTACCACAAGCGGCACCATCAGCTTTGCGCTTGAATCAAAGCTCAATAAGAAGCGGATGATGGCACTCTTTCTTCATGGACTCATCATAAATATCTCGCACCACCCGCACGCGACCTTGGCGATAGGGTTCGATCCACTCTCGAGTCACACAGGGGTCATTGGCTTGACTGTGCAGCACCGAACGACCACCGGCCATAATCGATTCGGCAATGACGGAACCGCTCAAATCGTCTTCAAACTTGTAGATAATCACGCGATGCCCGATCAACACCTGCCGCACTTCATCCCAGAGCCTCTGGAGAATAGTGGCTAAGTCCTCTTAATTGCGAATGGTTGTGGAAATATTCGCGACTCAGGCGATCGCGCTGGGCCTGAGTTTGAATCCGCTGAGTTTGTGCCGCCACCTCCTCTTGTAGTTCCTGGTTGCGACGTTCCCACAACGCCAGTTTTAAGGCGTATAGGCGGTTGACTTTTTGTTTGAGGTTTTCTGCCAAATTATAGATTTCAATGGGGTTAAACGCCCGTAGAAGGGTTGTTTGGGTGACGATTCCCACTAGGTTACCCCGTTCTCCAGTGACCACCACCCGCCGAATCCGCCGTTCCTCCATCTGTTGCTGGGCTGCCCACAGAAACTCATCTCCTTGCACTGTAAACAGGGGAGAACTCATCCGATCTTGGGCGCTGGTTTCCCTGATACGGCGCACCACCCCCCGACTGGAATTGCACAATATCCCGCGGCTTGTGATGATTCCCACAGGACGCTCTATGGGTGGGTTGTCGGCCGGATCGAACGGGCGTGATAATCACGCAACTGACTCGGTTTTGGGTCAATAACTGAGCAATATCTAGCTCTTTGCGATCGCTTTGTGATGTCACCACGTCCTGAGCCATTACGTACCCACTGACCGCAACCGCATCAAGTCCACCGGACTCTTCAGCCTTTGTAGGCTTTCGTGGCTAATCAAACCGAGCAGGCTGCAGTGGTCATCGACAATGGGTAAATGGCGCAAGCCACGCTTTTGCAGAAAGTCAATGATCGCAAAAATATCAGTTAGTTCCGACTGCTGTAGGGTGATAACCGGTTGGCTCATTACCTCGCCTACCAACAAACTTTGTAGGGGTTGCTGTTGGGCGGCTAGACGCACAATATCCCGCTCGGTGACAATACCGACAATGCGATCGCGATCTAGTGACGACTATAATTGAACTGCTGTCTGATTCACGACTGGGATTACTCATCAAGGCGATCGCCTCTTCCACTGTCGCATCGGGGGAAATAGTTAACACATTAGGGGCGATCGCGGTTTTGGGGTCTATGGTGGTTTCCGTCGGACTCTGATTGTAATCAACCATCAGCGCAAGGATCTAGGGATGTTTAAACCCAGCATAACCCCGAAGTTCGGAATTTGTCGATCATGATCATGATAGCTTTCTAGTTCCGCCCCCAAGTATGCAGCTTTCGCGCTCATCAACCGCTCCAGTCAATCGCTATCCCCTAAATATTTTCGACCTGTTTTTATGGGCAAAAAAAACCGGTTAGCTAGTTAAAAACTCCTTAGCGCAGTCCGGCATTTCACACCATGGTTATTACACCTTTTCTTTCACTACCCAAACTGAACAATTAGCATCGGCTACCACTTGGGAACTAACGGACCCTTGTAATACTCGGCTAAGTCCAGTTAATCCGCGACTACCAATAATAATTAAATCAGTTTTATAGATATTAGAAAGACGGATTATTTCCTCAGCCGGATCTCCCTGGACAATTTCTACATCACTGGGACAAGCTAACTGCTTCTGATAGCTGCGTAGATAATTCTCGATATCCCAATAGGCTAACTCTTCTGATGAGCTAGGATGGGGGCGATCGGCAATTGGATCTACATCAGGCGCTGTAGTTGAAACCACATGGGAGAATACCACGTGGGTTGTGGGTTCCAATTGTAGTTGCTTTAAGGCATTCATCATTATCTCCATAGAAGGGGAATCATCAATAGCAACCAAAATTGTCCTCAGCATTGGCAACTTCTCCTCACATTAAGCTGACCTAGAAATCAGCAACACCCGCTAAAAATCCCCATCTCCCTGATTTTTCGTCCGTAGACGAACAGAATCTGCATGGGATGGTAGCCCTTCTGCAGTAGCCAAAATATTAACAGCATTTGCCACTTTTTGCAGCGCCTGCGGAGAATATTCAATCAAACTAGAGTGTTTCATAAATACTTCGACTCCTAAAGCGGAAGCATAGCGAGCCGCCCCTGAAGTGGGTAGGGTGTGGTTAGGACCGGCTAAATAATCTCCCACCGCTTCCGGGGTCGAACAACCTAGGAAAATTGCCCCGGCATGGCGAATGTGTTCTAATAGTTCCCAGGGTTCGTCAACTTCTAGTTCTAGGTGTTCGGGAGCAAATTCATTAGATAACTGAGCTGCGGCTTCGAGGGAGTCCACCACCACCACTAAACCATAGTGAGCGATCGCCTTTTCCGTCATAGTTCGGCGCGGGTGATGCTCAAGCTGTCGTTCCACCTCAGCCACCACCTGACGAGCCAAAGCTGAGTCTGTAGTCAACAAAATCGCCGCCGCCATTGTATCATGTTCTGCCTGAGCCAGCATATCCGCCGCCACATGAACCGGCGAGGCGATACTATTGGCAATAATTAGCACCTCAGACGGTCCAGCGAGGGAGTCAATACCGACAGTACCATAAACCAATTTTTTCGCCAGCGTTACATATATATTACCCGGACCTGTTATCACATCAACTTTCGGCACAGTTTCCGTACCATAAGCCAAAGCAGCGATCGCCTGAGCCCCGCCTACTCGATAAATTTCCTGGACTCCAGCTTCCTGAGCCGCCACTAAAACCGCCGGACTAATCTTATTATCAATACCGGGGGGAGTTACCATGACAATGCGAGGCACTTTAGCCACATTAGCCGGAATGGCATTCATTAGCACTGTACTTAGGTAGGAGGCTTGGCCACCCGGCACATATAAACCCGCCCGATCAACGGGGGTGTATCGTTTACCCAAAACCACATTATCATCGCCAAACTGAACCCAAGACTTAGGAATACGCTGGCGGTGAAATGCCTCAATCTGTTTTTTCGCTAACCGAATTGCATCGAGAAGTTCACAATTAACCTGTTGATAAGCGACATCCAACTCCGAAGCACTGACCCGCAACTGTTCGAGGCTCAGAGTTTTGTGGTCAAATTCTTGGGTGTAGTGCAGCAGTGCTTTATCCCCTTGCCGCTTCACGGTTTGCAGGACTTCTCGCACCGTAGCTTCTTTATGGATAATAGTATCATCATGGGTACGACTGCCGATGCGTCGCAGTTCTGATTGTGCTTCAACCCACTGAGTAATAATTCGCAGCATGGTGATTAGGAGTGCAAACCGTAGAAGTTACTAGCCAAAACGCGAGGCAATTGACGGGCCCGGAGAGGCTAAATTTCTTTGAGACCGAGTTGGGCTGAACCTGGTCGGTCAGCTTAACTTTCAGTATAACCCGCGTTTGTTATATAGTGTAACGTGGATTCACAGACTCTGCTTGACTCGGAGATCTTGACCCCGAATCTGGACTTTTGGGCTTCGATACTGGCAAAATAAAAATTTAATGCACAAATTCCCCTGTTGACGTGCTATATTGGTATTTCTGGAAATCTTGATTATCAAAGATCCGCGTAGTCCTACACCGGAAGCCATGGCCAATATCAAATCTGCCATTAAACGAGTCCAAATTGCTGAACGCAATCGGCTGAGGAATAGATCCTATAATTCAGCCGTGAGGACTCTCATGAAAAAATATTTTGCCGCTGTTGAGCAATATGCGGCTAATCCCACCGATGAATCGTTGCAGTACGTCCAGCAACGGATGTCAGAAACGACCAGTAAAATCGATAAAGCCGTTAAGGTAGGTGTTCTGCACCGGAACAATGCGGCTCGGAAAAAATCGCGATTAGCTAGGTTCTTGAAACGACACCAGCCTAATTCGATCGCCCAGGAAGCCACAGCATCCTAGGGTGACTCCTCGTGCCGTCCGCGAGTATGTCAGCACGCCGCCCGGAAGTTATCGGTTTTTGACCCATCACTTCAGTGGGTGGCTATGCCAAATTCGCTCTCCCAGAATAAGGGTAACCAACAAAATGCAAAAGTGTTGGCTACAATATTAGCCGAAAGGCTGGGAACTATGCTGAAGGACAGATAGCACCAGATGCAGCTAATTGATACTCACGTTCACATTAACTTTGAGAGTCTGGCTACAGACCTCGAAGGCATCCGGCAGCGGTGGCGTTCTGCTGGAGTGGTGTCTTTGGTACACTCCTGTGTTCATCCCGGGGAATTTGCCGAAATTAGGGCGATCGCCGACCAAGTAGAAGAACTATCCTTTGCCGTGGGGTTACACCCTCTGGACACAGAGAAATGGACAGAAACCACCGAAAGTGAAATTCGGACTCTAGCCGAATCTGATCCAAGGGTAGTAGCGATCGGGGAAACTGGGTTAGACTTTTATAAGGCCAAAGATGAAGCCCGTCAAAAGCAAATTTTCAGGGCTCAACTGGAAATAGCTCGCCAACTAAATAAACCCGTAATTATCCACTGTCGAGATGCAGCAGCTTCGATGGTGGAACTGTTGCGGGATTTCTTCGATGATCTTGATCATGGTCCCGTGCGAGGTGTTATGCACTGTTGGGGTGGCACTCCCGAAGAAATGCAATGGTTTTTAGACTTGGGGTTTTACATTAGTTTCAGCGGAACGGTAACCTTTAAAAATGCTACCCAAATTCAAGAATCTGCTCGTGGCGTACCTCGCTATCGCCTATTGATTGAAACTGACTGCCCCTTTCTAGCCCCGGTTCCCCGACGAGGAAAACGGAACGAACCCGCATTCGTTAAATACGTCGCCGAAAAAGTATCCGAACTCCGGGGTGTATCCCTAGAAAGTCTAAGTCAGCAAACCACAAAAAATGCCTGTGAATTATTTGGCTTATCCGTGGTCGGTCACCCAGTTGCTAGTGTAGGGGCCATTGATGAATTGCCCTGACCCCATCAGTAACCCCCTAATCAAATAAATCGACTCCCCAAATTCCCCAAATTCCTGTAGCGCTATTGATGAATGGCCCAGATGGGGGGAGATATCAATGCTAAATGGGGGGAGGCGAGATTTTGCCTAACCCTAACATCCCAGCAGACCTTGAACATCCCAGCAGACCTTTAGAAACCATGACAAATACAACCCAATACGAATCGGCATTTGAACTTCCTGATTTAATTGAAATTCAGCGATCGAGTTTTCGTTGGTTTTTAGAAACCGGGCTAATTGAAGAACTGGAAAGTTTCTCCCCCATCAGTGATTATACAGGGAAACTAGAACTGCATTTCTTAGCCAGAGATTACAAGCTGAAACAGCCTAAATATGACGTAGACGATGCCAAACGGCGGGATAGTACATACTCCGTGCAGATGTACGTTCCCACGCGACTAATTAACAAAGAAACCGGGGAGATTAAGGAGCAGGAAGTATTTATCGGAGACCTGCCCTTAATGACCGAACGTGGCACGTTTATTATTAACGGAGCCGAGCGAGTTATTGTTAACCAAATTGTGCGGAGTCCGGGGGTATACTACAAATCGGAAATCGATAAAAACCAACGACGTACCTATAGCGCCTCTCTCATCCCGAACCGAGGCGCTTGGTTGAAATTTGAAACCGATAAAAATGATCTAGTTTGGGTAAGAATTGACAAAACTCGCAAACTGTCGGCTCAGATACTTCTGAAAGCCCTAGGATTGACGAATAACGAGATATTTGACGCATTGCGGCACCCGGACTACTTCCAAAAAACCATCGAAAAAGAAGGGGAATTTAGCGAAGAAGATGCCCTGATGGAGTTGTATAGGAAACTGCGGCCAGGGGAACCTCCCACCATCACCGGGGGAGAACAACTTTTGCATAATCGCTTCTTTGACCCGAAACGCTATGATTTGGGTCGGGTAGGACGGCATAAACTGAACCGGAAACTAAGGCTGAGTGTGCCCGATAGTACCAGAGTCCTAACACCAACTGATATTTTATCGGCGATCGACTACCTGATTAACCTAGAATACGACATCGGCGAAACCGATGATATTGACCACTTGGGTAATCGTCGGGTGCGTTCAGTAGGGGAACTATTGCAAAACCAAATCCGAGTAGGTTTAAACCGTTTAGAAAGAATTATTCGGGAACGGATGACCGTTGGCGATGCCGAAACCCTAACCCCCGCCTCCCTAGTGAACCCGAAACCTTTGGTAGCAGCCATCAAAGAATTTTTCGGGTCTAGCCAACTGTCCCAATTTATGGATCAAACTAACCCCCTAGCGGAATTAACCCATAAACGGCGTTTATCTGCCCTAGGTCCCGGTGGCTTAACACGAGAACGGGCAGGCTTTGCGGTGCGTGATATTCACCCAAGCCACTATGGTCGTATCTGTCCCATCGAAACCCCAGAAGGACCGAACGCCGGTCTAATTGGCTCCCTGGCTACCCACGCCCGGGTTAACCCCTACGGCTTCATCGAAACCCCTTACTATCCAGTAGAAAATGGACGAGTGCGCCGAGATTTGTCTCCGGTGTATATGACCGCTGACGAGGAAGACGATCTACGGGTAGCACCAGGAGACATTAGCTATGACTCCGAGGGACATATCCTCGGCGACCTAGTTCCGGTGCGTTATCGTCAGGACTTCACCAAAACCAGCCCCGACCAAGTGGACTATGTAGCCGTTTCTCCGGTGCAAATTGTCTCGGTAGCTACCTCCCTAATTCCCTTCCTAGAACACGATGACGCTAACCGTGCGCTGATGGGTTCCAATATGCAGCGCCAAGCAGTTCCCCTGCTGCGTCCTGAACGTCCGTTTGTGGGAACGGGACTAGAAGCCCAGGCGGCGCGGGACTCAGGTATGGTGATTGTATCTCGTACTGATGGAGAAGTCAGTTATGTAGATGGCGCGAAAATTCGGGTTATTGACCCCGAAGGTTGGGAAATCGAATATGAACTGCAAAAATATCAACGCTCTAACCAAGATACCTGCTTAAACCAGCGCCCCCTAGTTTATGAAGGCGACCAAGTAGTAGCAGGTCAGGTTTTGGCTGATGGTTCCTCGACCGAGGGGGCAGAATTAGCCCTGGGTCATAACATTTTAGTTGCCTATATGCCCTGGGAAGGCTACAACTACGAAGACGCAATCTTAATTAGTGAACGTCTGGTTTATGACGATGTTTATACCTCAATCCATATCGAAAAATTTGAGATTGAGGCGCGACAAACGAAACTAGGACCTGAAGAAATTACCCGCGAAATACCGAACGTTGGGGAAGACTCCCTGCGACAACTTACAGCGGACGGGATTATTCGGATTGGTGCTTGGGTAGAGTCGGGAGATATTCTGGTAGGAAAGGTAACCCCCAAAGGAGAGTCTGACCAACCCCCAGAAGAAAAACTGCTGCGGGCTATCTTTGGAGAAAAAGCCAGAGATGTGCGAGATAACTCCCTGCGGGTTCCTAATGGTGAAAAAGGCCGGGTGGTCGATGTGCGGGTGTTCACCCGAGAACAAGGCGATGAACTGCCCCCAGGAGCTAATATGGTGGTGCGGGTCTATGTGGCGCAAAAACGCAAAATTCAGGTGGGAGACAAAATGGCGGGCCGCCACGGCAATAAGGGGATTGTCTCGCGTATTCTTCCCATTGAAGATATGCCCTATCTGCCGGATGGTCGGCCGATGGATATTGTCCTGAATCCCCTGGGTGTGCCTTCTCGTATGAATGTTGGTCAAATCTTTGAGTGTTTGATGGGATGGGCGGGAGAAAACCTGAAACGGCGGTTTAAGGTGATCCCTTTTGATGAAATGTTTGGTCAAGAAATGTCCCGTGAGACAGTCCACAGCAAACTTAAAGAAGCCCGCGAAAAACTCAAAAAGGATTGGTTATTTAGTGAGGAATACCCCGGCAAAACTATTGTTTATGACGGCCGCACGGGAGAGCCGTTTGACCAACCTGTAACGGTGGGTATTGCTTATATCCTCAAGTTGGTTCACTTGGTGGATGATAAGATTCACGCCCGGTCTACTGGTCCTTATTCGTTGGTGACTCAACAGCCCTTGGGTGGAAAGGCACAACAGGGCGGTCAGCGGTTCGGAGAAATGGAGGTGTGGGCATTGGAAGCGTTTGGGGCAGCCTATACTTTGCAAGAGTTGCTAACGGTTAAGTCTGATGATATGGCGGGCCGTAATGAAGCCCTAAATGCGATTGTGAAAGGCAAAGCTATCCCCCGTCCCGGTACGCCAGAATCCTTTAAAGTGCTGATGCGGGAGTTGCAATCTTTGTGTTTGGATATTGCAGTCCATAAGGTGGAAACTAACAAAAAGGATGGTGCTAGTAAAGATTTGGAGGTAGACCTGATGGCTGATGAGTCTCACCGAGTCAGACCACCTTCTAAGCCTAGCTATGATTTGAGCGTCATTGATGACGACGAACAGGGCCAACGGATGTAGGTTGATTGAGCAGGTCAAGGTTCAGAAATTGGGTAGGTGGAAATCATGGCCTAGGGCGGCATCTAGCCATCATGGTCTGTTTCCACGCCCGTTATTGGTGAACCGGCCCCTACTGGGATCTGATTTTTTTTGTTAGCATACATGGGTAACTAGAATTATGCCTAAGTTAGAGCAACGTTTTGATTACGTCAAAATTGGGTTAGCGTCTCCAGAACGCATCCGACAATGGGGGGAACGTACTTTACCTAACGGTCAAGTGGTAGGGGAAGTTACGAAACCGGAAACTATTAATTACCGGACTTTGAAGCCGGAAATGGATGGGCTGTTCTGTGAGCGTATTTTTGGACCGGCTAAGGACTGGGAATGTCACTGTGGTAAATATAAACGAGTCCGACATCGGGGTATTGTCTGCGAACGTTGCGGGGTAGAAGTTACAGAATCGCGGGTGCGACGACATCGCATGGGCTTTATTAAACTGGCGGCTCCGGTGACTCATGTTTGGTATCTCAAGGGTATTCCTAGCTATATGGCGATTTTGCTGGATATGCCTCTGCGAGATGTGGAACAGGTGGTTTATTTTAATGCCTATGTGGTATTAAATCCGGGGAATGCTGATAATCTCTCCTATAAACAACTGTTGCTGGAAGAACAGTGGCTGGAAATTGAAGAACAAATTTACGCGGAAGAAGGCGAACTTGTTGGGGTGGAAGTGGGTATTGGGGCTGAGGCGATCGCCCGCCTTTTGGAAGATATCCCCCTGGAAGAAGAAGCAGAACGATTGCGAACTGACATTGCTAATGCTAAGGGTCAAAAACGCGCCAAGTTGATTAAGCGACTGCGGATCATTGATAACTTTATCGCCACCAGTTCTAAAACTGAATGGATGGTTTTAAATGTGATTCCGGTAATTCCCCCGGATTTGCGGCCGATGGTTCAGTTAGATGGGGGTCGCTTTGCTACTAGCGACTTAAACGACCTCTATCGACGGGTGATTAACCGTAATAATCGCCTGGCTCGGTTGCAGGAGATTTTAGCGCCGGAAATTATTATTCGCAATGAAAAGCGAATGCTACAAGAGGCGGTAGATGCCCTAATTGATAATGGTCGTCGCGGTCGAACTGTGGTGGGTGCGAATAACCGACCTTTGAAATCTCTCTCGGATATTATTGAGGGTAAACAAGGCCGCTTCCGTCAAAACTTGCTAGGAAAACGGGTCGATTATTCGGGTCGTTCGGTCATCGTGGTGGGTCCGAATTTGAAAATGCACCAGTGCGGACTACCTCGGGAAATGGCGATCGAACTTTTCCAGCCTTTTGTGATTCATCGCTTGATTCGTCAAAATTTGGTCAATAATATTAAGGCGGCGAAAAAGTTGATTCAACGCGGCGATCCGAGTGTTTGGGATGTGTTAGAAGAGGTGATTTCTGGTCACCCGGTTATGCTTAACCGTGCGCCAACTCTCCACCGCTTGGGAATTCAGGCTTTTGAACCTATCCTGGTGGAAGGAAGGGCGATTAAATTACATCCCCTGGTCTGTCCGGCTTTTAACGCTGACTTTGATGGAGACCAAATGGCTGTTCACGTTCCTTTGTCTATTGAGGCTCAGGCGGAAGCTCGTTTGCTGATGTTGGCTAGTAATAATATTCTGTCTCCGGCTACGGGAAGGCCTATTGTGACGCCTTCTCAGGATATGGTTTTGGGTTGCTATTATCTGACTGCACAAAATCCGAAGGCTGTGCGAGGAAAAGATCGCTATTTCAGTAACTTGGAAGATGCGATCGTTGCCTATAATCACGGTTTGCTGGATTTGCACGCTGAGATTTGGGTGCGTTTTGATGGGGAGGTTGACCTAGATGAACCTGAACAACTTGACCGAGAGGAAAAGTCTGCTGATGGTAGCCAGACTAAATTATATGTTGGTCACAAAAGTGGGAATTTGACCAGGAGAGTTAGAGAAGATAAGGAAGGTAAAATGATTTCCCAATATGTGCGGACAACCGCTGGTCGAATTATCTTCAACAAAACCGTGCTAGATGCTCTGGTTTAAGAATAATTGAAGGCGGGTTAGGTAGATATTTTATCATTATCTAAAACCCGCCGGGTCAAAAAAACTTCAAGACCACGGCTTTTTAAATTTTGCACTTTGACTGTGAACTGCTATGTCTGAAAACAAAAAAATCTTCCGCAACCGAGTTATTGATAAGGGTCAACTGAAAAAATTGATGACCTGGTCTTTTCTGAATCATGGGAGCGCCGTTACCGCCCAAGTAGCGGATGAATTGAAGGAATTGGGATTTAAATATGCTACGAAAGCTGGGGTTTCAATTAGTGTTGATGATCTACAAATTCCTCAGTCTAAAAAGGAATTATTAGAGGGGGCAGAAGAGGAGATTCGGCGCACAGAAAGGCGATATACGAAGGGAGAAATCACGGAAGTAGAACGTTTTCAAAAAGTAATTGATACGTGGAACGGTACCTCGGAAGCTCTCAAGGATGAGGTGGTGCGGAATTTCCGATCGACCAATCCCCTGAACTCTGTGTATATGATGGCGTTCTCTGGGGCGCGGGGTAATATCTCCCAGGTGCGTCAATTGGTGGGAATGCGGGGTTTGATGGCAGACCCTCAAGGTGAAATTATTGACCAGCCTATTAAAACTAATTTCCGGGAAGGACTGACGGTAACAGAATATATTATCTCGTCTTACGGGGCGCGGAAAGGTTTGGTAGATACGGCGCTGCGGACGGCAGATTCGGGATACTTGACTAGGCGGTTGGTTGATGTGTCTCAGGATGTGATTCTGCGGGAAATTGACTGCGGTACGGAACGGGGAATCACGATCGCAGATATGACGGATGGCGATCGCGTTTTGATTCCCCTGAAAGACCGCCTTATGGGTCGGGTCTTGGGTGAGGATGTAAAACACCCAGAGACAGGGGAAATTATTAGCTTTGGAGAAATCCGCGCTGTTCGCAATCAAGTTGTTTGTGATGACCTAGCGGCGGCTATCTGTAATGCTGGGGTGAAAAAAGTTTTTGTGCGATCGCCTCTAACCTGTGAGGCGAACAGATCCGTATGTCGCCACTGCTATGGCTGGAGTTTGGCTCATGCCCAAATGGTAGACTTAGGAGAAGCGATCGGTATTATCGCTGCTCAGTCGATCGGGGAACCGGGAACTCAGTTGACTATGCGGACCTTCCACACCGGAGGGGTATTTACCGCTGAAGCGGCTGGGGTTCTCCGCGCTCCCTTTGATGGTACTGTCAAATTTCCGAAAACTCTGCGTCTGCGTGCTTTCCGTACCCGACACGGGGATGATTCCTTCCTGGCGGAAAGTAACGGTTATCTCACCGTGGAAGGGAAAAAGGAAAACAAGCGCATTAATATCAGCCAGGGCTCTACGGTGGTGGTTCACGATGGACAAACCGTTGAGGCTGACCAAATTATGGTGGAAATTATCGCGGGGGGTCGAACGGCTCGTAAAACTACTGAAAAAGCCACTAAGGACGTAGCCACAGATTTAGCCGGAGAGGTTAAGTTTGCGGACGTGGTACCAGAAGAAAAACTCGATCGCCAAGGAAATATGACCCGCATCGCTCAACGGGGTGGTTTGCTGTGGGTATTAGCTGGAGAAGTTTATAACTTACCCCCCGGCGCGGAACCAGCGGTGAAAAATGGCGATCGTGTAGAACCAGGTAGCGTCCTTGCTCAAACTAAACTACAAACCGAACATGGTGGCATTGTCCGCATTACCCCTGATAATGGCGATGACCATCAGTCGCCAGTAATGGAAACATCCCTGGATGGAACTCTCACCACCATTGACCCCGGTGAGGAAAATCCTCTACCACGGGAAATTGAAATTATCACCGCCTCTGTACTTTTAGACCAGGCTTTGGTACGTCTGCAATCAGAGTTGGGACGGGAACAATATGTGATTGAAACTAACAGCAATCACCGTTTCTCCCTCAAAGTTACACCCGGTAGCAAGGTCGAAAATCATGAAGTGATCGCCGAATTGATGGATGATAGCTACCGCACCACTACTGGCGGAATCATTAAATACGCTGGCGTGGAAGTTGCTAAACGCTCCAAAGGTAAACAAGGCTATGAGGTAACATCTGGGGGAACTCTATTATGGATTCCTGAAGAGTGTCACGAAGTTAATAAGGATATCTCTCTGTTAATCGTTGAAGATGGTCAATATGTCGAAGCCGGAACAGAGGTGGTTAAAGATATCTTCTGTCAGAGTAAAGGGGTGATTGAAGTTACCCAAAAGAACGATATCCTTCGCGAAATTGTGGTTAAACCAGGGGAATTGCATCTGGTGGATGACCCGGAAATGGTAATGGCGATCGATGGTCAAATCAAAAACGCCGGAGAAGAAGTTATACCAGGAGTTACAGCCACAGAACTTAATTATGTTGAGTATGTGGAAACTCCCGAAGGTCCCGCCTTGCTATTGCGTCCGGTGGTGGAATTTAATGTTCCAGAAACTCCCCCCATTCCCTCCCAGGAATCCCTAAATCAGTCCATCTCCCTGCAAGCAGTACAACGTCTATCCTATAAAGACGGAGAGCGGGTTCGGTCTGTCGAAGGGGTCGAATTGTTGCGTACCCAGTTGGTAATTAACATCGGTACCGAAGCACCTCAGTTGGCTGCTGATATTGAGTTGATTCCCGATGAAGATAATCCTGAGATTATGCGCCTCCAATTGGTGATTTTAGAGTCTTTGGTGATTCGGCGCGATATTATCGCTGATTCCACCCAGGGTAGTACCCGGACTCGGTTACTGGTCCATGATGGTCAGGAAATTGAACCAGGCGCAGTCGTCACTCGCACCGAAATTCTCGGTAAAGATGGCGGTGTCGTTGGCGGTATTCGCTCCGGTGCTGAAATTCTCCGCCGCTGTCTCATTGTTCGTGACACCGATATGATTACCATTCCACTACCGGCTGGTGTCACTCCTACTGTGAAAGTCGGTGAACTGGTAGTAGAAGATTCCGAAATTGCACCAGGGGTCAAATTGTCCCAATCTGGTCAAGTTGTCTCCATTAACCAGGATGACTCGGAAACGTCAATAGTTCTCCGTATCGGACGACCCTATCGCGTTTCCTCCGGCGCGGTTCTGCATTTGAGTGATGGCGATTTGGTTCAACGGGGCGATAATTTGGTGCTTTTGGTTTTTGAGCGACCCAAGACTGGGGATATTATTCAGGGTCTACCTCGTATTGAGGAACTTCTGGAGGCTCGTAAACCTAAAGAGGCTTGTATTTTGGCTAAACAACCTGGTACGGCTCAGGTAGAGGTTTTTGAGGATTTGGTCCAGTTGCGCGTGATTGAGTCTGGCGGCGCTGCGACTGAGTATCCCCTGACTCCTGGTCAGACGGTTATTGTCTCTGATGGACAAACTGTTGATGTCGGACAACCTCTCACTGATGGTCCGGCTAATCCCCATGAAATTCTGGAAGTGTTCTTTAATTACTATCTCGAACAGGATGGGCTGGTTTATGAAGCTGCTCTCCAGAGTTTCCAAAAGTGTCAGATTTTCTTGGTTAACGAGGTCCAATCGGTTTATCAATCTCAGGGTATTGATATTTCCGACAAGCATATTGAGGTGATTGTCCGTCAGATGACCTCTAAGGTTCGCATTGATGATGGGGGTGATACTACTTCTCTTCCCGGAGAGTTGACGGAACTTCGTCAGGTTGAACAGGTCAATGAGGCTATGTTTATTACTGGCGGCGCTCCCGCTCGCTATACTCCTGTTCTTTTGGGGATTACTAAGGCTTCTCTCAATACTGACAGTTTTATCTCGGCTGCTAGTTTCCAAGAGACTACTCGGGTCTTAACTGAAGCTGCTATTGAGGGTAAGTCGGACTGGTTGCGAGGTCTCAAGGAAAATGTCATCATCGGACGACTAATTCCGGCAGGTAGCGGTTTTAATGCCTATGAAGATGCTGTTTTGGCGGAAGAGCAGGTTATGGATGAGGAACCCTACAACTACCAAGAAGATGATGTTCATAATGATGATTTGCGCGAAGATGTAATTCTTGATGACCACTCGGCTCGTGCCTACAGTGACCAAACTATATTCTCTGATGATGAACTCGTAGATGGTGAGGATGATGAGGATAATGAGTTTGCTATCAATGATGATTCTGATAATTTCCCTTTAATCGATGATGACGATGAAGAACCTTTCTCGTCTGCTATCATCACTGATGACATCCTTGATGACGACGATTTCTAACACCGTGCCTAATTAGGCAATAAACAAGAGTAGAGACAAAGCGTACCTTGTCTCTACTTTTTTGTTACGGAAGTTATCTTAAGTTTTGTTACGAAAAATTAACAAATGCTGCAAAATTTTTTTGGGGGGGGGAGTGGTTGCTTTTTGCTGGGAGTTATGGTATACTACTAAATAATTAAAATATTTTTAATTTTAATAATTTAACAAAAATTACGATTATAAAAAAGTATATCTTGATGATATCAGCGTTTCGGTAGACTTGTCAACCTCCAGCACTCTTGCATAAAATCGGGTAATTTCCGGATCCTGCTGGAAATTACTCCTCAAAGGAGATGATCGATGCAGGTCCAGGATTAGACCTACGTTAATGGGGTTATGACACCCACAGGTGAA
>NZ_JARPLC010000096.1:0-20103 GCF_032350395.1 Limnospira sp. PMC 289.06 | reverse complement strand
AAACTGGGGGTGGCTATCGCCGTTACCCTAATTTCCTAACTTTACTTATCCATTTCTGGGCTTCCTATAAGGAATTTGTATGAGTTAGTTCGTTTTGACCTTGGGTTCCCTGCCTTGTTTTGTATATTTCTATACCAAACGTTGGGACATATAAACAGTTATGGAGATGGTCAGAGGCAAGCCTCTTGTATTCAACCAAGGGGCTGAAATCTCCACCAGGCAGCTATTTCGGGTATCTCATCCCTATTTCATGCCTGAACGTCTCGCACCCTTGACTGAATCATACGACAATATCCGTTGATAATCCCTCACTCAAAAGTCTATTGTACAAAACTTGATAGTTAAACTTTACTAATATCTTTCGGGAAAGAGTTTTTTATTTTCAATCGACGTTAAGAATTGTTACAATTTTATTGATAATTGCTCTCAAATTGTTGACGAGTTTATAGGGGTTGTGCTACTCTAAAAATAATCGCTTCCAAGGGCTTACTGTGTCTATTTGTAAAAATAATGGCTGAAACCCCCACTGCGTCGCTGTTGTGATTATTTTACCGCCAAAATTTAAAATTCACGATGCACGAGTTTTAGGCGATCGCCAGAGGGCCAAAAAATCACGACTTGACAAAATCGACATTTTGTGCATATACCTAGAAATTGTCATAGAAAACCGTCAAAAATAAACGATCAAGCACTTATGACCACAACTTCAGAAACCACCCAACTCCCTCCGATAGTCGAACTTCCCCCCAGTTACGTCATTCCCGTGGTGTTGGTACTTAGTTCAATCCCCTTATTTCTGATTCTGAAATGGGTAGCGCTACCCGTCTCTTTGTTTGGACTATTTCTAGCCATTCAGACAGCCACCATACGCCTACAGTTTACACCCACAGATTTAGATATATATCGTTCAGGTAAGATGATTCGGCGTTTTCCCTATCGAGAATGGACAAACTGGGAGATTTTTTGGTCGCCTGTACCGATTTTATTCTATTTTCGGGAAGTTAATAGTATCCATTTTCTACCCATGCTATTCAACGCCGGAATGCTGCGTTCTTGCTTAGAAGAAAAAATCACCATTAATCAGTAATTGATTAAGGGGAGGGCGTAGCAACCCTCTCCGTAGAAGGGAGAGAGAGGCTTAAAAGAACTAACTAACCTTCCAGCTTTTGAGAGATTAACTTGTTAGTTAACTGCGGGTCGGCGCGTCCTTGGGTTTTCTTCATAACCTGTCCCACAAAGAAACCTTTTAGCTTAGTTTTACCAGCCTTGAATTTTTCAACTTCCTGGGGATGACTAGCTATAACTTCATCGATAATCGCTTCTAATTCCCCTGTGTCAGAAATCTGGATTAAGCCTTTTTTCTCAACCAGTTGTTTAGGGGAACCACCCTTAGTCAAAAGTTCCGGCAGGATATCTTTAGCGATTTTACCACTAATGGTATTGTCGCCAATCAGAGCAATTAGTTCCGCTAGTTCAGCGGGTTTAAGGGGAATGTCATTAATTGCCAGTTTTTCATTTTTCAGATAGGCCGTAATATCCCCCATTAACCAGTTAGCCGCTTGTTTAGTATCTGCGCCTGCTGCTACTGTAGCCTCGAAATATTCCGCCACAGTGCGATCGTCCGTGAGTACACGAGTATCATAGGCAGATAATCCCAAGTCCGTCTCGTAACGGTGTCGTTTTTGGGCGGGAAGTTCTGGTAATTCCGACTTCCATTGTTTCAATTGTTCCGCTGATACTTGAATAGGAGGAAGGTCAGGTTCTGGGAAATAGCGGTAATCGCTGGAACCCTCTTTACTTCTCATGCTGATAGTGCGTTGGCTGCCTTCTTCCCAGAGACGGGTTTCTTGAATAAGAGACTCTCCGGCTTCTAGGGCGGCAATTTGGCGTTCTATTTCGTAGTCGATCGCCCTTTGAATTGCACTAAAGGAGTTCATGTTTTTAATTTCAACTTTAGTGCCAAATTCTTTTTGACCGACGGGACGCACGGAAATATTCACATCACAGCGTAGGGAACCTTCTTGCATATTCCCATCACTAACCCCTAAATAGCGGACAATGCGGCGCAATTCTTGGGCGTATTCAGCGGCTTCTAAACCGGAACGGATATCAGGTTCTGAGACAATTTCCACTAGGGGGATACCTGCCCGATTAAAGTCTACCATAGAATAAGTAGAACCCGATAGGCGATCGCTACCTCCATGAACAAGTTTTCCCGCATCTTCTTCCATGTGGAGGCGGGTAATACCTATGCGTTTACGGATAGGATTATTATTCTCATCGACAATCTCAATTTCCAGCCAGCCATTAGTAGCAATAGGTAGATCAAATTGGGAAATCTGATAATTTTTGGGCAGATCTGGATAAAAATATTGTTTGCGATCGAACTTACTATAGGGCGCAATTTCACAATTAAGGGCTGAGGCGGCTTTAACTGCATACTCTAACACCTTTTGATTTAAAACCGGAAGCACTCCCGGCAGACCTAGACAGATGGGATCAATATTGGTGTTAGGGTCAGCACCAAACTGGGTCGAGGAGTTAGAGAAGATTTTAGTTTCGGTACTAAGCTGACAGTGGGTTTCTAAGCCTATGACAGCCTCATACTCGGTTTTTACTGGTGCTAGAGTAGACATAAGCGATGTAGCAATTGAGCAACAATAATGAGATTGTACATTGTCTCTTATCTTAACTTATGCTGCCGATGATATGATTGGGAATGCGATCGCATTCGAGAAAATGCACAACCCCGAATAGACCATAATGAACCAGACCTTGCTCGCACAAGCTAAAAACCGGGCTGCTGTTTTTGAGGAGTTCCTCCAAATAGAATTAGACCAGGAAGCGAATGCCAGCCAATTGGCCTTTTTGGATAGAGGGATTGAAAATTCCCCATATCAAGCCGAACTTTCCAACTATCCGATTTACTTGGAACAAAAACCCATGGATTTTAGCCCCTATCCTAATCGAGGAAAAGTTCCCAAAATCAACACTACCTACCTTAACTTCCTGGACCCGGAGATTCTA
This sequence comes from Limnospira sp. PMC 289.06, assembly GCF_032350395.1. Classification (NCBI taxonomy): domain Bacteria; kingdom Bacillati; phylum Cyanobacteriota; class Cyanophyceae; order Oscillatoriales; family Sirenicapillariaceae; genus Limnospira; species Limnospira sp. PMC 289.06. The sequence goes on along the minus strand of NZ_JARPLC010000096.1, from coordinate 17,076 downwards.
CAGGCTTGCGTTTGTGTAGGTCGGTTTATTGATGACCAATTCCAAACTATCTGGATGATAAAAAACGCCCTGGAGAGTGTCCAGTTTCGCACTACCACCAAGATTATAGCAGGCTTAAATATATTATCCCAGGTAAATACTAAATTCCCTGATGCTAAGATTGGGAACTGGGTATTTCGAGATCCTCAAGGCCGCAAGCCGGATTTTTCCTTTGTTGATGCTATGGCGGATATCGTCAGCTACAGAAGAAAAATCGCCACCTCTAACGCCTTGTCAGGGATGCTCAAACGATTTGAGTCCCGTTCAGGTTTGGAACGTTGGCTCATCAAAATCACAGGTAATCAAAACCTAGAATTTCGTGGGGACTACGGGGAGGATGCGTTTATTCAAAATCCGCGATTGGTGGATGCCAAAAGCCAAAAGGTGCTATTATCTGCGGTCGAGGATGCTCCGCGAGGTCAGAATCTGTTATCTGCCTATGATCTGACTCGGATAATTTCTATGGTAGGATGGCATTATCATCTAACCCCGGAAGCTCAACTACCGGGGGTGACTTGGGAAACCCTTAAATATCTGATTCCAGCTTTGGGTCAGGATACAGCTAGATTTGTAGATGTTGCCTTAGATGCTTTAGGATTGACGGATGTTATTTATGCTCCGGTGATTCTGTCGAAGTTGGGACATGGCCCTAGTCAAGTTCGCAACAGCATTGAAACCACCTATGTAGCCTTTGTGCAGTTTATAGATCGGCTTCCTAGCCAGACTGGACAGGCGACACAACCTTCTCGATTACGAACTATCTCGATGACTTTGCGGGGAGCTATTCCCATCACCAATTTTCAAGATTATAATCAGGAATCAATCCGGTTAGATGCTCGTATGGCTGCAGAGGTAACGGAGATCCTGCGACGGTTGGTAAGTGAGGAGTTTAATGCGATCGCTTAGGGGAAACTAGGCTGAGATGATTTTAGCGCTTTTCCCCGGCTAGATAGGTTGATGTGCGATCGCGCGATGCAGAAGTTGCACCAGGTTAACCAAGAAGTGATGGAATTTGAGAATGTACGATGGGGAAAAGGCTAACCAAGACGCGATCAGAACTCTGATCCGCAGTATTACTCGCCTCCAGGGTGATTTTTCGTTGATTCTCGCCTGTTGCAATTACCGTTTGGTTCGGGAAACTATTGTGCAACAGTTGCGGGTAGATTGTCCTCTTCCCATTCGAGAATTAGTTTTAGACCCCAAGGCTAAAACTCTCTATACGACCATTTTTGATAGCCTAGAGGGGGAAATGCCATCAGCTTTGATGGTGTTTGGCTTGGAGTCGGTGCATAATTTGCAAGGGGTACTCAAAGCGACTAATCAAATGCGGGAGGAATTTCGCAATTTTGAGTTTCCGTTGATTTTGTGGGTCAGCGATCAATTGGTGTCGATGATGATTCGCTTAGTCCCAGATTTTCATAGTTTCGCCACTACAATTCACTTCCAGGTTGAAACTGAGCATCTTATTGGCTTCCTGAAACAGACGACTAATCAGATTTTAGAACAGTTACTCGATAGCGGCGCAACTATTTTTTTAGATGAGGCTACCCTGGAGTTGGAAAGGGGTTCTCCCCTACGCAATGAACTAGAATCCGCACAACAGGATCTCCAACAGCGGGGAGTAACTCTTGCTCAGGATTTAGAAGCTAGTTTAGAGTTGATACTAGGTCGAATTGCCGATAATACTACTCAGGAATCATTACAGCATTACGAACGGAGTTTAGCATTGTGGCAGCAGACTAACAACCGCTTAGGCTGTGGTCATGTTCTGTTTTATTTGGGTTTTTGGTGGCGTTACTATGGGATGATGAACCGGGGGGAAAAGTGGGAAGCCTGCGCCAAAGCTACAGACTATTATCGGCAGTCTTTACGGGAATTTGAGGCGGCTGATCGACCGGATTTGGTGGCTAAGTTTATTAACGCTTTGGGGGAAATATTACACTATTTGGAAAATTGGTCAGAGTTAGACGAAGTGGCTAATTGGGCTTTAGATTTGCATCAAAACCAGTCCCATTCCTTTAGATCTGCTCGCGCTTACCACTTTTTAGCCGAAGTACAATTGGCTCATGGTAACTTCAAAACTGCTAAGTATATTATACAGAAATCTCTGGAAATTATCAACAGTAATTTATCGGAAAATTCCCAGGTTAATAATCCCTCTGAATATCTCCGCAAGTTAGATTGGGAACGTTCTTATCATTGGGGATGGTATTTGCTGTGTTTAGGGAGATCTCAACAAGGCTTAGGAGAACATGAAGAGGCGATCGCTACTTTAAAAACCGCCCAGAAATTGACGAAGCCGTGTTATGATCCAGAACTATATATTAAAATTTTTCACCAGTTACACGACAGCTATTTTAGACAAGGTGAATATCTCGCCGCCTATCAAGTCAAACAGCAACAGCGGGAAATAGAACAACAGTTTAGTTTTCGGCCTTTTATCGGTGCGGGAGCATTACAGGAAAGCCAATTAATTACTAATCCCAGTTATCCAAAATCTGGCGATCGGACTTTAATTAATTCCGAAATGACGGCTTCGGGAAGATTGCAAGATATTGACCAATTAATGAAACGTCTGGGGGAAGACAGATATAAATTAACGGTAATTTATGGACCATCGGGAGTTGGTAAAAGTTCTTTGTTACAAGCCGGAATTATTCCCCAACTGAGACATAAAAATACATTGATTCAAGCTAGGAAAGTTATCCCGATTTATCAAAAAACCTACACTAATTGGGTGGGGGGACTCAGTAATGCGATCGCCACAGCTTTATCCAAATTAGATAACTCTGAATTAGACTCAGGTTTTTTAACTAACCCGACCGAAATTTTAGACCAACTACAGGTTCTGAATTATCGGAATTTAGTGATGATTATTATTTTCGATAAATTTGAAGAGTTTTTCGTAGCCACCAAGGAACCCCAAAAGCGAGAAGAATTTTATCAATTTTTACGGGAATGTTTGAATATTCCCTATATTAAAACTATTTTTGCACTGCGTCAGGACTACTTACACCACCTGCTAGAAGGAAATCGTTTAAAATACTTTGATGCTGTTAACGACAATATTTTAGACAAGAATATTCTCTATTATTTAGGTAATTTCGTCCCGGAAGATGCCGCCTCAGTTATTCAAAATTTAACCGCTAAAACTCAATTTATCTTAGAACCGGAATTAATTAAGCAACTGGTACAAGAATTAGCCGGAGAGTCGGGAGAAGTCCGACCCATTGAACTACAAATTGTCGGTTCTCAACTTTACACTAATCAAATCACCACCTTGGAAGAATATCGCCTAAAAGGACCAAAAAGGCGGTTAGTAGAGAGTTATTTAGAGGAAGTAGTGGCGGACTGTGGTGCGGAAAATAAAGACATCGCCGAATTAGTCTTATATTTACTGACAGATGAATATAACAACCGACCCTTAAAAACTCGGTATGCTTTGAATCGAGATTTACAAAGTTTAGCGGATAACCTAAAAATCACGGATCAACTAGATACAGTCTTAAAAATATTTGTGTTATCTGGGTTAGTCTGTTTACTCCCAGAAATTCCAGAAGAACGCTATCAGCTTGTCCATGATTACCTAGTGTCTTTTATTCGGGAACAACGGAGTAGTGAATTAGTTTCTAAGCTGCAACTGGAGAAACAAAAAAGACAGCAAGCCGAAGCGGAGATTACCGAAATTAATCAAGTTTTGAGGAAAAGGCTAGTTAATACGATTGGCTTATGTATAGGGTTGAGTTTATTATCAATAGCAGTATTAATGTTGTGGCTCAATACTAAAACCCAGGAACAACAGCTAAAATTAGCTAAGTTTAATTATGAATATTTGGCTTTGTTAAAAGGGGAAACGGATCAACTGAAAGCCTCCCTAACTGCTATGGAAGCTGGTAGAATTCTGCAACGGGAACCACTTACGGAAATTGAACGCCGCACGGCTAGTTCTCTGTGGGAAGTTAATAATATATTCCGAGAACGCGATCGCCTCTCCGAATCTTTTGGCGGTATTCTCAGCGTCAGTGTTAACCCTGATGGTGATCAAATAGTATCAGGCGATCAAGATGGTACAATCAGGATCTGGAACCAAAATCGGGAATTAATAGGAAGTTGGTTAGCCAATAAACGCAAAATTCGTCGCGTGGTTTTTAGTCCGCATTCCTCCAGTCAACAATCGATTATAGCTTCAGCGGGGGAGGATGAAAATATCAAACTCTGGCGACCTGATGGAACTTTAATTAACACCCTAATAGGACATACCAGCGATATACAATGGCTAAGTTTTAGTCCAGATGGTCAGCAGTTAGCCTCTGGGAGTGAAGATAGAACTATTCGTCTGTGGAGTCGTGACGGTGACACCATCGCCATATTAACCGGACACGAAGCGGAGGTTTTATCTGTAAGTTTTAGTCCTGATGAACAGTTGATTGTTTCCTCTGATGAAATAGGGGTAATTAAATTATGGAATCGCCAGGGAGAATTAATCAACAGTTTTCAGGGTCATGACCAAGCAATTTGGAGTGTTAAATTTAGTCCAGACTCTCAAATACTGGCTTCTGCTAGTAATGATAATACGGTGAAACTGTGGAACCCTGACGGAACATTATCGACAACTTTAACAGGTCATGAAAAGTCGGTAAATAGCGTTAATTTTAGTGCTGATGGTCGCCTTATTGTGACAGCCAGCACCGATACAACTATCAAACTTTGGAACTATGAGGGAATTTTGGTTTCTACTCTCCGGGGTCATAGAAATACTGTCAATCAGGCGATTTTTACTCCCGACAGTCAAACGCTAATTTCCGCCAGTGCAGATGGTTCTATCCGTTTTTGGGGACTACAAAACCTCCCCAGAGTCTGGGAATCTCCTAGTGATATTTATAACGCTATTTTTAGCCCGAATAGTGAGTTAATAGCTTCAGTATCTAGCAATAATATGGCGATAATTTGGGAGACTAATTCCCTAAATATTAGGCTAATGTTTGATGAACATACAGATACTGTTAATAATATCAGCTTTAGTCCTGATAGTCAACTAATTGCTTCTGCTAGTAATGATAAAACGGTGAAAATTTGGAATACAGAAGGTGATGTTTTAAGGACTATCAACCATGATTTCCCAGTGTGGACTGTCAGTTTTAGTCCTGATGGTCAAAAAATTGCTTCGGTTAGTGATGATCAAATCATTCGGTTATGGGATCTTAATGGAGTATTAGAAACTACTCTGATTGGACATACAGATAGAATTAATGATATTGATTTTAATCAACCGGCTAAAATCATGGCTTCTGTGGGTGAAAATACTATTAAAATTTGGGATATCAACGGTTCTTTAATTCGCGACCTTTCCCATGGTAGTCACTTCTCTAAGGTGGCTTTTAGTCCTAATGGAACTCTCCTGGCTGTGGCGACGGGGGATGGCTCGGTGAAATTGTGGAATACTTCCGACTGGACACCAATTACAACTACTACTATAGGACGACATAACCGGGTGGTGTTTGATTTGAGTTTTAATTCAACTGGGGAGATCCTGGCTTCTGCGAGTCAGGATGGGACGGTGAAACTGTGGGATCGTTCTGGTCAGCTAATCACGACTCTGGAAGTGGGAATTAAGCCGGTTTTATCAGTTAATTTTAGTGCGGATGACCAAATATTGGTGGCTACTGATGCTGATAACCGCATGGTGTTTTGGGAGTTGGATTATAGCAATTTTAACCAGGTTGATTATTTACTTGATCAGGCTTGCGATCGCCTGCAAAATTATTTAAATCGTCATAATGATAACCCCGCGATTAATCCTAATATTTGTAATTGATTAGCCTCTGGGGGGTCTGGTTTGCTGAATGCGATCGGCTTCCGCTTCCTCTCGGGAGGCGGCTTCGGCTATCTCTTCTGATAGGTGATCCTCTGTGAATTCGCTGGCTAATACCATGGGAGTCATGGCCAAAATACCTGCGATCGCATAAATAGACAGAATCATGGTTTTAGCTAACATAGCCAAAAGGTTTTTAGTATAGGGGTTTACATTTCCCTATACATGAGGTTTTATCCCTATCAGGATAGCCATAATTTTATGAGAATTTTCTTACAATTAATCCGGTTTCTTAGACCATTTTTAATTAACCAGAGACCGTCTTAGGCCATTTTCAAAAACCACATTAAAAAGTCAACTCGGAAAACTTAACCATCCGTAGTTGTTCTAATTCTTTCATGCGTTTTTGTTCGGCGTAGATTTGCTGCTGATAGTATTCAGCCAATTCTAAATTAAGTTTAATATCAGTGTTTTTCCACTTATCTAAATATTGAAGATAGCGTTTTTCACATATTACCCATTCTAAGCAAGCTGTGGCGGTGCGAATCCCCATGCTAGGACGTTGAATATCATTGATATTATTTTCGTTTAAGTAGAATAAATGAGACACTTCCGAGATTTCTGATGAATGTTCCCGATCAAAGTTTTGTAGTTGGGAAATCAAATCAATATCTTCTCTGGCTTGCTGTTCCTGTAAATTCAACTCAATTTCCGCAATTTTCATCCACAAAAACCGATATTTTGTTAAACTAAATTCTAAACTTTGTGCCTCCAAAGCGTTAATCATTTCCTGTCGATACTCTGGACAGTGTAGATAAATCCGCAGCAACAAACCTTCGGCTTCTTCTAACAGAGTTCGGTCACGTTTAGCGGAAATAATATTTGATTTAGTAGCCGTAGATGCTTGATGATGCTTATTTACTGGTTTATTAATCTGTTTTCGCAGACTGTCGGCTAACATGGGAATTAACCGTGATTGACCCTGGCTGAGAATTTCCGCGCAGGATTGAATATAAGCAGTGCGTTGGTTTAAATCTTCGACTCGGCGGAGTAATTCCACCATGGCTGTGGCTATTCTCTGTGATTCGGCGACATTTTCGATGTTTTTACCGCCGACAATTTGATTGATTTGCCATTCTAAAAAATAGGGTGCTTTTGCTACCAAATCCTGATAATCATGGCGGGTGTGAATATATAAATATTCATCGGCATCTTTCCCATTGGGAAGGTTTAAAATTCTCAGGTTTACTTCCCCACGATAGGCGAGAGTTTCAATTTCTCCTATGGCTCTTTCTGTGGCTTTAGTCCCGGCTGCATCGGCATCAAAATTGAGGATAATTTGCTGGGATTCTGTATAGCGTAGCAGCAGACGAATTTGATTAATACTCAGTGCGGTTCCTAGGGATGCTACCACATAATTAATCCCGGCTGCATGGAGAGCGATCGCATCAAAATAACCCTCAACAACTACAGCCATATCTTGTTTGGATATAGCCGTTTTTGCCTTGTCTAAACAAAACAAAGTTCGCCCTTTATCAAATAGTTCTGTTTCGGGAGAATTTAGATATTTAGGCTGTTCATCTCCTAAACTGCGACCCCCAAAACCAATCACTCTTCCCTGGATATCATAAATGGGAATAATTAGGCGATCGCGGAAACGATCATAATAACCATTCCCGGCTTTGCGGGGAACAATTAACCCAGCTTTTTCGACTAATTCTACAGGAAAGTTTTTTTGTTCGACTAAATAACTATAAATATTTTCCCACCCCCCTGGTGCATAACCTAGCTGAAATTCCTGGATAGTTTCCTCTCCCAGACGGCGGGAAAATTTCAGATATTCTAAAGCTGCTTCTCCCTGGGGTTGGCGGAGTGCGTGTTGATAAAAACTGGTGGCGATCGCTAAAATCTCATAGAGTTTTTCCCGCAAGGAAAGGGTCTTTTGGAACTCCTGATGCTGTTCGGGCGATTCGGTTTTGAGGGGGATATTATAGCGTCGCGCCAGGTCTAAAACCACATCAGAAAAGGAGGATTTATCCAACTCCATTAAAAACTTAATGCTATTTCCCGCCGCACCACAACCAAAACAGTAGTACATCTGTTTGCTGGGACTCACGGTAAAACTTGGGCTTTTTTCTTCATGGAATGGACACAGACCCACAAAGTCTTTCCCACGGCGTTTAAGCACCACCTTTTCAGAGATGATATCATAAATATCAGCTCTTTCTTTAACCTCCTCAATTGTGTCGGAATGGATACGGGGAATTGACATATATTCGGAATATTTGATAATCTAATTAATGTCGGTTTTGTGGCGGATATATTATAGCATATTCGCTGGGATTAGGCAAGAGGCAACCCCCGAACCCCCAGAAAATTAATGGGTTCAGCAATTCACCGAAAAATGCTCAATTGTCAATGATTTGATGAAATCATGCCCAAAAATCTGGAGAAGTTGTATAATAAAAACTCCTATGGCAAAAATAACAGCAAGGAGAAACTATCTGTGTATCGATTATCTGAATATCCACCGCAGAAAAGAATATGGGTATATTGGTGGCGGTGGTTAAGATTAGTATATCTGCGGTTAATTAGCCTGCGAGGACAACCAGAATATTTGGCGAGGGGTCTGGCGGCGGGTGTGTTTGCTGGTTTTTTTCCATTTTTTGGGTTTCAAGCGATTATCGGGGTGGCGGTTGCGGTTATTTTAAGAGGTCATAAACTCCTAGCGGTGGCGGGAACTTGGGTGAGTAATCCCTTGACTTATGTTCCCCTGTTCTTTTTTAACTTTCAGGTGGGAATGTGGCTGCTAGGAATTAATCAATTTTCACTAATGATTGATGATGTCGATCTACAATCAGTTAAAGACTTTAGTGAACTGGTAGAAACTGGGGCCGAATTGGCGGGGGTTTTATTGTTAGGATCGACTGTAATGGGATTAATAGCAGCGATCGCTATTTATACTGTGAGTCTTCCCTTATTCCGATATTGGCAACAAAAGCGATCGCAGCGTCGCTAAAATCCCAGGTCATCTAAGGCGGTCGCAGCGGCTTCAAAAACTACCTCGTCCGGCATTTCTTCCCAAGCTATATCTCCAATTTCGCGGTAAAATGTCTCATCGTATGGTCTAGTGCGAATTACCACAGGCATAGGGACGGCATGACCTAAAACTAAAGCCTGTTGTTTAGAGTCTAATTTTGCCAAAACCGATCGCAAATTTTGACCACCAGAAACCCCAGTAAAAATCGCATCGATATCCTTATCATCGTTTAATAAAGCGGTGATACGAGTCCCTATTTGAGACATCACCTCCGAGTCAATTCCTGACGGACGTTGATCAACAATTAATAGGGTGACAAAATACTTTCTCATTTCCCTAGCAATAGTGCCAAAAATAGTAGACCTAACCACGGCTGGATCGAGAAATCTATGGGCTTCTTCGATGGTAATTACCAGAGGTTGAGGGCGATCGCCAGGATTTTTAGAAGCCAAAAATGTTTCAGCTTTTCGGACATAGGACTGGTGAATGCGGCGGGTAATCATATTAGTTACCAGCATATAGGATAACATATCCGACTGGGAACCAAACTCAACAATAACGTGCTTTCCGGCTGACAGAGACTGAAGAATGCGATCGATATAATTAAACGGACAAGTAGGGCGCATATACTTCAAATTTTCCATACGCATCAACTTTCGTTGTAGGGACATAATCGACCCTTTATGACCCCGGCGTTCATCGCAAAACATTTGGATTTCTTCATTAGTCATCCCCAACAGTTGCGAGATCCAATCCTGACCAAACTCACTACAGAGAATATTAGCGTTATCTAAAGCAGCTTCCGAGAGATTTAATTCTCGTTGGACTAAGTTTAAATCTTCTACCTCTATCTGGTTATAACTCAAATACAACTCTTGAGCGTCTCGAATTCCCCGGCGGCGGGTTGACTCTGGGTCAAGAGTGTAGACTTCTACTTGATTCGGAAAAAGTTGTCGTAATCCCTTAACGGTATTAAATTTTTTGCCTTCCGATACAGCCTCCCAACCATATTCAGAGTGCATATCAAAAATCAAGTTAACCGCCGCTTGTTTACGGATAATTCCTGATAATAATAACCGGGTTAAAAAAGATTTTCCGGTTCCCGATTTCCCAAAAACACCGTTACTGCGTTCCACAAACCGATCGAGATCGAGACAGACGGGAACTTGCATATCAATAGGTTCCCCGATCGCAAAATTACGTCGTTGGGGGTCATCTTCCCAGCCAAAAATCACCCGAAAATCTCTTTCCTTAGCTTCGTAGACCTGGGAGAAGTGGCTGGGGATAGTTTTAACGGGGAGTAGTTCAAACTCTTCGGTATTGGTGTTAGGTTGAAAAGAGGCGGCACCGTTACCATTTCCGTTAACTTTGAGTTGAATATCATAGCGATCGCAGACATCCCGATTCAGCATCAACATGGGACTAAGTTCAATAGTTCCATAGGTGCTGTTTCCGGCTAACACAGCTTGGAGAAAATCATTTTCCGGTAGTGGAGGATTGCTAAGAATGCGGGGGCTAGAGGTTCCTAGACAGACATCAGTTAGTAAACAAAAGAAATGCGATCGCACTCCATAGACTACCAAAAACTTACCAACTCTCATGTCCTCGACGGAAACATCGGCGTGTAGTCGCACTTCCAGTCCCTTTGTCAAGGAACCTTGAATCACAGAACCAAGGGGTTGATCAGTAGTCATTAGATACTCATTCCCCAGAGGGGTATAGTTGTTTTTCTCTGTTGATTAATGGTACAATCTAATCAGGAGTTATAGCAAATTTTCCGAGGGATGAAAGGGGGATTTGGTCAGGTTTAACTTCTCAAATAGTTGAGTAACTTTAGCAATATCCTTGTCTCCAGGCGATCGCTCTACTCCACTAGACAAATCTATCCCGTCAGGGTTTAGGCAACTAAGGGCTTCAATGATATTATCAGGATTAAGTCCCCCCGCCAAAAACCAGGGTATGGCAGGGCGAAACTCACCCAAAGATTGCCAATCTATGGTGAGACCAGTCCCCCCCAACTGTTGACCATGATAGGCATCTAGCAGCAAAGCATCTACATGGGGAATAAAGCTGTTGGCTAGGGTGAGAGATTGCGGAGTTTTAACCCGGATAGCTTTAATTAACTCACCATGGGGAAGTTCTTGTCGTAGGCGATCGCAAAATAAGGGGGATTCATCCCCATGAAGTTGTACCCCCGTTAATTTAGCCTGATGGAAAGTTTCCCAGATTTCCTCAAAAGTGGCATTAGCAAAAACCCCAATCCGGTCTACCCTGTCTGGTAGATCAGAGGTAATCGCCCGAATTTGGTCTGGGTGGATATAGCGAGGGGAAGCCCGAACACAAATAAACCCCAAAGCAGTCGCCCCCAAAGAGGCGATCGCCTGTCCTTGGTCAAGTCGGGTTATGCCACAAATTTTAATCCGCATGAAATCAACCCACCATTAATCCTGGACTCGAATATCAACCACACTGGCGTTAAAATTGTAGGTGTTTCCCTCTAGTTCTACCGTATTACCAATGCGAATTTTGACATTACCCAAAACCGGACCCGTATTAGTAACTTGACCCTGGCCCTCCAAAGTGAGCAAAATATTGTTACTGAAAATAAAATCAGCCGTTGGGTCAGGTAGAGCCCTCAAACTCCCGTCAGGTTGGGTAACTGGGATAGTCCGAGGTAGAAACTCAACCGCTTTAATGTCTACCTGTCCATAGGGTTGGTTACGGATAATCAGATTAGTCTTTTCTCCAGCCTTGAGAAAATCCTGGGGATTACGTCCACGCATCCCCAAAGCAATTACATCAACTTCCACAGGTTTAGTCGTGACCCCAATTTGAGCCACCGACCCAGAAGTTCCCGGGAAAAAGAAAATTCCGACAATCACCAGCAAAATGACAGCCGCAGCGCCGAGGTCGAGAATGCTCACCTTTGCGAACAAGCGACCTTTAGAATCCAAAATAGCCATAGAAGCAGATAGTGGGCAGTGTATAACCTTGAGTTTAAGTTATTCCCCAGCATACCATTGACCATCAACGATCCCAACTAGGGATTATTTGGGAATACTGGGCGGTTAAGTTGACAATAGTAGTAGGGGGGAAATCTCTAAGGGAGATGTAGCCTGATCAGTAAGCTGAAATTTATGACCCTCAGATTCCCTGAAAGTAGCCCTAATCTTTATTTTATATAGATTAGGGCCGATGCAAGGGAAAATAGATCAGACATTTACCCCAAATACAATTTATCCTGGAGATAGTAAAGGGGGTTTTACCCCCCCCAACCACTAAGCCCCCTTGTCATTTTGAGTCAATGATGTTCCATCACTCCCTATCTCACCGAATCCAATCCCAATCACCAGAAGCTGTCCCATGTTTATTCCCTCCATTTTTCAAGCAATCAACCGCAAACCCCTGACGACCAAGCCAGATACTCTTGTCGAAGATATCATTTTGCTGATGAGTAGCAACAGGTCAAGCTATGTATTGATTGTAGAAAAACCGGAAAAAGTTGTTAGTTGTGATCACACCACTCTTCAGGAAGTATATTCTGTATTGGTGGGGATTTTTACAGTCCAGGATATCGTGGAACTTTGCTCAATTAACGATCGCCTCTGTGGGTTTCCCATCTCTCGGATTATGATTCGGTCTGTGATTAGCGCCAAAGAGTCGGACCTGACCGATATCTTTACCCTGTTTGCTTACTTTGAGCAAAACCAGATCCACCATTTACCCATTGTCAATGATCGGGGGGAAGTCACCGGGATGATCTGTCCGGAAAATTTCCTCTGTCTATCTCGGAGCAATAAAAGCCAGAAAAAGCCTCAGTCATCATCCTATTCTGCCAATGGTCGTCGTCCCTCGTCCGTCGCTCCTCAGTCCCAACAGACCTTTGTACCAGAAGACGTAATCCAACTGAGTCAAATTGCCAACAATCAGACATCTAGGCTAGTTCACGCCCCCTCCTCCTCGTCGATTTTCCATATAACTAAGTTAATGTCCAGGTACAGAGTGCCATCTGTAGTTGTCACGGAAACCGTCCCCCCCCCAGAGAACACATCAGCACCCAATTCCGATAAACAGGCGATTAAATTAGTGGGAGTTGTCACCAGCCAAGATATTCTCACCCTGGTAGCTTTAGGGGTGGATTTTTACACAACCCCAGCCCATAGCATCTGTAATAACCCAGCCGTAATTGTGCGATCGCGCATTACCCTAGGAGCCGCCCTGAGAGTTATGGGGAAATACTATCACCAACTACCCCTAGTAGTGATGGATGAGCGCAACTATCCCATCAGCGTTATGTCCCCTAGCACCATCCTTATGGGTGCATTGCGTCCCCAATCGATGCACGCCGCCCTAGCTAAACTCGCCCAGCAAGTTCAGTCCCAGCCAGAAGTTAAAAATCCGCCGAGGGTTCCGGTCCCGTCTGTCCCCCCACAATGCACCTGGCCCAACGAATTGCAAGAAAGATCCGAGGCGATGACTCAGCTTTATGAAGCAACTATTGGTTCTAACGCCGATTTTGATACCCGTATCACCCGTCTTTTACAAATGGGATGCGATCGCTTTGGTGTGGAAATAGGACTGCTAGGGCGCGTCTGGGGGGGGCGCTATGAAGTGATCGCCACCCGTATTCCTGAAAATTTGACCTTCGGATTTGCCAAAGGCGATACCCTCGCCCTCCATCAAACCTTAGAAGGAGAATCCGCCGGGTCTGATGAGGTAGTAGGTATCGAATCACTCCAGAATTCCCCCTGGAAAGACCACCCAGCCTACGCTGTGCGCCGTTTTGAAGCCTATCTAGGCGTAAAAGTCACCGTCAGTGGTAGAGACTATGGAACCCTCAGTTTCCTGAGTTATCAGCCCCGCTCAAAATTTCGAGCCATTGAAAAGGAAATCCTGAAACTCATGGCTACCTATATTGGTAGTGAAATTGCTCGCGAACAGGCGGCGCAAGCACTTCAGCAACAAAATCAGCATCTAGTATTACTTAAAGAAATTACCCATAAAGTTCGCTCTAAACTGGAAACCCAAGAAGTATTTCAAACTACCGCCAGCCAAATTGGTCGGGTATTTGCTGTTAACCGCTGTTCTATTTATACCTATATTCCCGAACCTTACCCACACCTAACCTGTGTGGCAGAATACCTAGAAACTGGCTATGAGTCTACCCTCAAGCTGGAAATTTCTGTATCTTATAATCCCTATATTGAAGCACTCCTCACCTCTGATAGAGCGATCGCATCTACCGATGTTTTTTCCGAACCTTTACTGGAATCTTCCATTCCCCTCTGTCGTCGCATGGCCTTAAAATCCATGTTAGCCGTTCGCACTTCCTATCAAGACGAACCCAATGGCATTATTATGTTGCATCAATGCCAACAAATGCGCGAGTGGAACCGAGACGAAATCGAATTTCTCGAAGATGTCGCCTCCCAAGTAGGAATTACCATCGCCCAAGCCAAATTACTAGAAGTCGAAGTCAAAAGCCATCGCGCCCTCGAAGCCAAAAATCAAGCCTTAGAAGAAGCCAAACTCGCCGCCGAAATTGCTAGTCGTGCTAAAAGTGAATTTCTGGCAACCATGAGCCACGAAATCCGCACTCCTATGAATGCAGTAATTGGCATGACCGGGTTACTATTAGATATGGAATTAACCCCCGAACAGCGAGATTTTGTCGAAACTATCCGCACCAGTGGCGATGCCCTTTTAACCATTATTAATGATATCCTAGATTTCTCCAAAATTGAATCTGGTAAACTCGAACTAGAAAAGCAACCTTTTAAACTCCGTAACTGTCTCGAAGAGTGTCTAGAATTGCTGTCTGGGCGCGCCGCCGAAAAGGGTTTAGAGTTAGCTTATATCATAGATCCTTCCACTCCTAAAACTATCCTGGGTGATGTCACTCGCCTGCGTCAAGTGTTGGTTAATTTGGTCAGTAATGCTATTAAGTTTACCTCCGAAGGCGAGGTAATTTTAGCAGTGAAAGCTACCCATCCCGATGCCAAAAAAGATGTCAAAAAATTTGATGATTCTGATTTTACTGAAAGTCATTACGTCCTGCAATTTGAAGTCAGAGATACCGGAATTGGCATTCCTCCCGACCGGATAGATCGCCTATTTAAAGCCTTTTCTCAAGTTGACGCTTCCACCACTAGGGAATATGGAGGCACGGGTTTAGGTTTGGCAATTTCTCAGCGGTTGAGTCAATTAATGAATGGGAAAATGTGGGTGGCTAGTTGGGTAAATTTGCTCGATGAATATCACGATGAAACCTCATCTTTGATATCTAGTGTCGCCGGAAATCCTCCCCCCGACTTTGTGCGCCCACAGGTGTTCAGACCTGGCTCTATCTTCTATTTTACCATAGTTTGTAGCGGATTTAATACCCCCGATTTGGGAGAATTTAGTGATGATTTCCTTCATGGTAAGAAAGTGTTAATTGTTGAACATCACGACATTAATCAAAAACTGCTTATCCGTCAGGTTAAATCTTGGGGTATGGTTCCCGTGCGCGTCAAAACTGGCGCTGATGCCTTAAAGGTTTTGCATGATAACCCCGAATTAGATTTGATTATTTTAGGTATCAATTTGCCTGATATGGATGAAGCCACCCTAGCGAGTCGTATTCGCCAATTAGAAAAACAGATGATTGCTGGTAAATACCGCCAAAAACCTTTTAATTTAGTCATGTTTAATTATGCCAGCAATACCGATTCACTGCGACGACTAGAAGCCCAGGGTGTTAATGTGGCGGGATTGGTTAACAAGCCTCTCAAACAATCTCAGTTTTACAATACCCTGATGCAGATTTTTGCTGATAGCCAGACTATTGAAAAACACTATCATATTAAGAATGCTGAGTCTGGCTATGACCCGGCAATTCCTCAACCTCATGCCAATTTGCGGATTTTATTGGCTGAAGATAATGTCACTAACCAAAAAGTAGCGATTAAACTATTAGAACGTTTGGGGTATCGCGCTGATATTGCTGGTAATGGGTTGGAGGTTCTCGATGCCTTAAACCGACAACAGTATGATGTAATTTTGATGGATGTACAAATGCCGGAAATGGATGGCTTGGAGACTTCTAAACATATCTGCGCCGCCTACTCAGATGGTAGCGATATGGGTCCACGGAAACCTAGAATTATTGCGATGACTGCTAATGCTATGCAAGGCGATCGCGAAATGTGTTTGAATGCAGGTATGGATGATTATATTACTAAACCTGTGCGCCGGGAGGCTTTAGCTGAAGCCTTAGCTAAATGTCATCCCATTTCTCCCACGGTAACTGAAGTTCACGAAGTATCTGCTCAAAATGGATATCGGGTTAAATCTACAACCATCCCTCAACAAAGTACAAATGGGGGTAGTCCCAATGGACAGGTTATGGTTGTTGATGTTACTGAAGCTAATGGGCACAAAATTCTCAATAATCATACTGTTGAGGAAGAATTAATGACCGATAATAGTCCCATAGATCATCAGGTTTTGGAAAATCTCAGGGAATATGATGATGAAGATGATCCTTTTGTCGATTTGCTAATTGCTACCTATTTACAGGAAGCACCCCAACATATTGATGGTATGCGTAAAGCTATTGATGCCCAAGACCCTAAAGGCTTAAAAGAGTCCGCCCATACGTTAAAATCTAGTAGCGCACAACTGGGAGCCCTTAGATTTTCTGAGTTTTGCAAGGAACTTGAATATATGGGACGTGCGGGGATGGAAAGTGATAGCCCAGAGGTGGAATGTTTTGTTACTGGTAGTGCGGTTGAACGCTTTGCAGAAACCCAGGCTGAATGGCAACGGGTGGAAACGGCCCTCCGCAAAGAAATTAATCAGTTGTAGAGAATAATAGATGATTTTTCCGGTGCGTCAGCAATTAATTATCGGCTATTTATTCGCTTGGCGGTATCTGACGCACCCTACTAATGATGGGCTCGGTGCGTCAGCAATTAATTATCGGCTATTTATTCGGTTGGCGGTATCTGACGCACCCTACTAATGATGGGCTCGGTGCGTCAGCAATTAATTATCGGCTATTTATTCGGTTGGCGGTATCTGACGCACCCTACTAATGATGGGCTCGGTGCGTCAGCAATTAATTATCGGCTATTTATTCGGTTGGCGGTATCTGACGCACCCTACTAATGATGGGCTCGGTGCGTCAGCAATTAATTATCGG
>NZ_JARPLC010000095.1:0-20504 GCF_032350395.1 Limnospira sp. PMC 289.06 | reverse complement strand
ATGGGGCGGGTGTAGATAGTTGGCTGGTTTTTCCCGTGGCCGATCGCGCACCCGCCGGCCCCTACAGCACTCTGGGGCGGGTGTAGATAGTTGGCTGGTTTTTCCCGTGGCCGATCGCGCACCCGCCCCTACAACTAATTTTATCCGAAAAAATAAAAAAAAAAATTATCCTTGCGCCCCCGCGCCACTTTTTTTTGGGGAACCCTTGCTTTTGGGCGGCGCTTCTGCTACTATATTACATAATGGGATAGTTGCAATTTTTTTATTAAAGTCATGCCTCCCATTATCTAAGATATGACTCCATCATATCCCGATTCGCTCGGCTTGTCAACCCCCTGGAGCGCTGACGGGCTGGGCCATTTTTTTTTTTTGAAAATAAATCAACTGAAAAATGGCTGAATTTCCTGGGGGTGCAAATCTCGCCAGTGACCAGGTTCAAGTGAATTGAGAGTCAAATGAGCGATCGCGACACGAACCAGTCGCAAAGTAGGGAAGCCAACGGCGGCGGTCATGCGTCGAACCTGACGGTTGCGTCCTTCAGTTAAAGTAATTTCGAGCCAAGCGGTAGGGACATTTTGGCGAAATCTAATGGGAGGGATACGAGGGGGAAGAAGTGGCTCAGTTAATAGTAGTTGAACCCTCGCTGTTCGGGTGCGATAATTTTGAATGGTGATTCCCTGCCGCAGTTGTTCTAAGGCTTGTGTAGTGGGTATTCTTTCGACCTGAACCCAGTAAGTACGAGGATGAGCAAATTCTGGCTGGCCAAGTCGATATTTAAGTTTGCGATCATCAGTGAGTAAAAGTAACCCTTCACTATCAAGGTCTAGTCGTCCGACTGAGTAGACGGAAGGAATGGGAATGTAATCTTTCAAAGTTTGTCGAGACTGAGCATGAGAATCACGATCAGTAAACTGACTGAGGACATTATAGGGTTTATAGAACAAGATATATCGATAAGCCATGCAGAAAAGTCTAGGACATGGTGTGCAGAACAAAGCGATCGCGTCCTTGAGCCTTAGCTTGATATAAGGCAGTATCAGCCATAGCAATGAGATGTTCAAGCTGAATATTGCTATTAGGCAAAACACTCACGCCGCCCATGCTGACACTAATATATTCACTAATAGGGGAAGTTTCATGAATCCTCTGTAATTGTAGGATTTGCTCACGAATTGTGTCAGCCACATTACACATACCCTCAGCATCAGTATTGGGGAGAATTATAGCAAACTCCTCGCCGCCATAACGAGCGACCAGATCCCCAGGTCGTCTAATAGATCGAGCCAAAGCCTGGGCCACCTCTTGTAAACAGCGATCGCCCTCTTGGTGTCCATAAGTGTCATTGTAGTGCTTAAAAAAGTCTACATCACACAAAATTAAAGAGATAGGGGTACATTCGCGGATGCACCTACGCCACTCTGTCATTAAATAGGTATCAAACTGTCGGCGATTAGGAACCTGAGTTAAGCCATCAAGAGTAGCCAGGCGTTCAAGCTGTTGATAAAGTTCAGCTTGTTGAATAGCAATTCCCAACTGTACAGCTAACTGCTTGATAAAATCGACTGCAGTTGACTCCCATTCACGGGGACCAGAACAATGCTGCACCATGAGCAACCCCCAGAGGCGATTATAAGGTGCATTGGCAACAAACCCCAACTCAGCAGAAGTCTCACTGTGCCTTCGGGTCAAAATGGGAACGACCAAATTAGCCTGTACTTGAAACTCTGATAACAAACGAATATCGCATCGAGTGAAATCTTGAGTGGATATATCAGCCATAGCTTGGACTTGACCCTGGGTGAACCCAGCCAGATAGTGGGGAGTCCAGCAATCTTCGGTGACAATAGTTCCGACGACAGACTTCCACCCCGGGGCGACTGATTCGACGACCATCACGCCATTACCATCATCCTGAAATCGGTAGATCATTACTCGGTCAGTATTGAGAAACTCACGAACCTGAGCCACAGTAGTGTCTAAAATTTTATCCAATTTGAGCGATCGCCGAATGCGTTGAGTAATGACAAGCATCAACCGTTGACGTTCGGCTTGCTGTTGGAGATTTTCCTCAGCCTGCTTGCGTTCAGTAATATCTTCGACCATACCCTCATAGTAGAGTAGTTGTCCTAAGCCGTCCCGGACGGCCCTAGCTTTTTCAGAAATCCAAATAATCTGATGATCGGCACGATAGACCTGGGATTCAAAATTAGTAATTGAATCGGACTCCTGTAATTGGCGAATAAACTCAGGGCGACGACCAGGATCAACATATAACTGGTGGCTAATGTCGGTCAGTTGAGCCATCATATCCTGGGGTGAATGGTAGCCATAGATTTTGGCTAAGGCTGGATTAACATTAATATAGTGACCGTCCCAGGTAGTCTGAAAAATACCCTCGATCGCATTTTCAAACAGACTACGATATTGATATTCGGCTTTTTGCAGGGACTCTAAGGCTTGTTTGCGTTCAGTAATATCTCGATAAGCACTCAAAAACAGCCTATCATCCTGATTTTGGACAATAGAGGTAGACACTAACAGAGTTTTCTGTTGTCCTGACTTAGTGCAAATGGTAGTTTCGACATCCCGCACGCCTGGCCGTTCTAAAATCTCATATAATCCAATCAGAGCATCTTGATGAGCTTGGGGGTCAGGATACAGAAGCGATAGGAAATCCTGAGAACTTTCTACTTCGGCTAGGGTGTAGCCAGTAATTTCCTCCATCTTGGAGTTATAGATCCAAAACTTTCCGGTCTGATTACTGAGGGTAATGCCTTCTCCGACAGTTTCGATGACACTGGTTAACTGTTGAGCGGTTTGGAAAATTTTTTCTTGTGTAGAAAGGCGTTCGCTGATATTAGTATTGACGCAGATCAACCCGACTAAATTACCCTGTGGATCTCGGATGGCATCTGCTCTCATGTGAACCGGAATTACTCGGCGGCTGCGGGTTAGCTTGTGGACTTCTCCTTGCCAAGAATACCCGGCTAAAATATGGCTCAGGACTGTTTCGGCGACGGTGGCATCAACATAAAGGGCTCTGTGACCTCCATGCTGGTTGAATTGTTCGACAGTTTCGTATTCAAATAAATCACAAAAGGCTCGGTTTTGATAAATTTGCACTCCGGTTGCGTCCATAATGGCGATCGCATCGGTGGTGCTATCGACGGCTTTACGAATTCTTAATAGGGTTTCTTCGGCTTGTTTGCGATCGGTGATATCTTCGGAGGTGACTAAAATGGCAACTATATTGCCGTTACTGTCATGAAGGGGAATGCGATTGGTTTCTAGGTAGACTATTTTACCATCTGGGCGGGTTCGGGTTTCGAGCTGCCGATATTGAGGGATATTGGTTTCAATGACAGTGCGATCGCATTTTCGCAAATAATCAGCCATCTCCTTGGTTGAGGGTAAATCTTCATCGGTTAACCCGACAATTGCTTCTGAACTAATCACCCCAGCCTCTAAGGCCCCTCGGCGGTTACAGCCCAAATAAACGGAGTTGCGATCTTTCCAAAAAATCGCTTTTGGGATATTATCCATGACTAGCTGTAACATCTGTTGCGATCGCTCAAGGGCGGCTTCTGCTTTCTGGCGTTCCTGAATTTGTTGCTGGAGTTTCTCATTGGTTTCCAGCAGTTGAGTTGTCCGGTCATCTAGGATGTCTTGCAGATGGTAACACAGATGTAAGAGTTCTTCTGATGCTCGGCGGCGTTCGGTAATATCAATGGCAGAACCTGTATAACCTAAAAACTTACCGTTAGCTGTCCATTGGGGCACTCCGGTATTAAATATCCAACGATACTGATGATCAAACCTTCGCAGCCGATATTCCTGTTGAAAGGGTTTGCGATCGCCGAATGCTTGCCAGTAAGTGATTAAACAATTTTGGCGATCTTCAGGATGTACCCCCCGGAACCAGCCCTCTCCCCGTTCCATTTCTAAGGAACGTCCGGTAAACTCTAACCAGTCTTCATTAAAAAATGTATAGGAACCTTCTGCATTACAAGCCCAGATTAGCACAGGTGTAGGTTCAGATAGCCCGGCAAACCTTTTTCTTTCTTGTTCAATTGCTGTTGCCAATCGGTGCAAGTTACCATCAAAATGGTAATAGTGTTCAGAGTCTAACTTGTCTTGATCATGAAAACGACTAAAATCACTCATTTTTACGTTGATCATAAGCCATTAGATTAAATTGTCATTCGGAACATTCTACTATGATATTTCCTGCCAATTCTGTACTGTCCTGTACGACAATCTTAACAATTTTGTGCTAAAATATCACGGATGATTAAACATTGCCGGAAAAATTTTTATATAAGGATAACTCCCAGTTATACACCGATAAAAATCTGAGTTATGGGGGGAGAATATGGTAATGAGAATTGAGGATAACAGTTGAGTCAACAATTGGGGATCAAGCATTTTTAGGGGGATGACCTATTCTAGTCATCTTAATTTTATAACCAGTCTTGATATTTTTTTGTATTGGTTTATACTTTTATCGTAACTTTATTTAATCACAAATGTCAACATCAAAGTATCGAATTGGTATAGTATTTGGAACCAGACCAGAAGCGATTAAAATGGCCCCACTGGTCCAAAAGTTTCAACAAAATTGTAATTATGAAACCCGAGTGATTTTAACAGGTCAACATCGGGAGATGGTCGAGCAAGTGATGGAGCTTTTCGATATCAAGGCCGATCGCAATCTGGAAATCATGCAGCACCAGCAAACCCTGACGGACATTACCTATCGTAGCTTACAAGGGTTAGGAAATATTTTTGAGCAAATCCAACCTGATATGGTTTTAGTCCAGGGGGATACGACAACAGCCTTTGCTGCGGCATTAGCGGCCTTTTATCAAAAAATTCCTATTGGCCATGTAGAGGCGGGACTCCGAACTGATGACTTATTTAATCCCTATCCTGAAGAAGCGAACCGCCGTCTAATTTCTCAACTGAGTAGATTAAACTTTGCACCTACGGAGAAAGCGGTTGAAAACCTGATCAAATCTGGGGTAGTCGGGGAAATTTATCAAACCGGAAATACAGTGATTGATGCTTTATTATCTGTTGCTAAAACCCAACCCAAATTAGATATTCCCAATCTTAACTTAGAAGAAAATCGACTAATTTTAGCGACAGTTCACCGCCGAGAAAATTGGGGAGAACCCCTAGAGGGGATTGCGGAAGGATTTTTAAAAACTCTTGATCAGTATCATGACACAATTATACTGCTACCCCTACACCGTAACCCGACGGTGAGGGAACCCCTACAGGCAATGTTAGGAGGACATCCCCGGGTAATTCTCACGGAACCCCTAGATTATACTCAACTGGTAGCAGCGATCGCTGATGCTTATTTAGTGCTGACGGACTCGGGTGGACTCCAGGAAGAGGCACCGAGTTTAGGGAAGCCTGTGTTAGTGTTACGAAAAACTACGGAACGTCCTGAAGCGATCGCGGCCGGAACGGCTAAATTAATAGGAACCGACCCTGAAGATATCCTCAGAGCCACTAGCGAACTCCTGGGGGACCGAGAGGCTTACCAAAAAATGGCAACCGCTATTAACCCCTTTGGAGACGGTCACGCCGCCTCACGCATTATGGAACATATCGATGAGTATTTCAAGTTGGTTTAGGTTGGGTTAGCTTTAAACAAGTTTTGAATAGGCAGTAAATAATCGAAAAATACCATGTCAAACAGACTGAGTTATTGGGAATATTTACACCAAGAATTAAAACTGAATGCAGATATCCAATCTCAGTTAGTTGTTCTTGATTTATTTGCGGGTTGTGGCGGTTTTTCTCTAGGATTTAAAGCCGCAGGTTTTCAAACAATCGGTTATGAGATGTTAGCGGATGCTGCCGCCACGTATACTCGTAATCTTCAGGACCCATGTTATTGTCAAACTTTAGAAATTGGTCAAGATTTATGCAATCATCCTGATGTGATTATCGGAGGTCCTCCCTGTCAACCGTTTAGTGTAGGTGGATTACAAAAAGGTCCGAGAGACTCCAGGGATGGCTTGCCGATTTTTATAGATGCGATCGCACGATATCAGCCAGAAATCGCCATCTTTGAAAATGTGCGAGGAATGCTTTATAAAAATCGTCAGTATTTAGAGAAAATAGTTGCCGAACTTGAGAGGCTGAATTATCGGGTTGACATCAAACTTATCAATGCTGTTAATTATGGTGTTCCACAAAAACGAGAACGCCTGTTTGTTGTGGCTTATCAAACAGCATGGAATTGGCCAGAAGCTGAAACCTTAGCTATTCCTTATACGGCTGGAGATGCTATTTATGATACGGCTTCTACCATTCCTATAGGGGCAAAATTTCTCACGCCTAGTATGCTAGAATATATTGGCAGATATGAAGCAAAATCTAAATGTGTTAAACCTAGGGATATTTACCTTGATATTCCTTGCCGAACTCTGACCTGTAGAAACCTATCAGGCGCAACCAGTGATATGTTGCGATTGTTATTACCAGATGGCCGCCGGAGACGTTTAACAGTTAGGGAAGCTGCGAGATTACAAAGTTTTCCCGATTGGTTTGAGTTGGTGGGTTCAGAAAATTCTCAGTTTAATCAAATTGGTAATGCTGTACCACCTTTGTTAGCCAAAGCGATCGCTAAATCTGTGAAAATGACACTGGAGAATAAACCATCTCGACCCACAGATTATTTTTCTCCTTTTCCTCAACAGTTAAAATTACCATTTGCGTAAAGATGTCATCAAATAACCCAACCCCAAATCTTGAACAACTGATGTTAGAGGCACGTCAGTTAATGAAGGATTTAGGATTACCAGACAAAATGCAAGGAGATACTCCCATTTTTGTCCTGTTAGTTATGTTAGATATGAAGCCAGCCAAATCATGGTCTGAAGCTAATAATCAGAAATGGGGAATAACGCCATTGATGAATAAAATGCGAGAGTTGGGCTTTAAAAATTTAGCACCTAATACTCGTGAAAATATTCGCGATGACTGTGTTGGTCAACTGGTTGATGCTGAACTCGCTACCGAAAATCCAGACAAGCCTCGACCTAAGAATAGTCCTAAATACTGTTATCAAATAAATCAAGAAGTTCTATATTTAGTTAAAAAAATTGGCAGTGCAGATTATCCAATAGCACTTAATAATTTTTTGTCTAACTATCAAACAATAAAACATAAGTATCAAGCCAAAAGACAATCACAGAGGCTAAATGTCAAAATTGCTCATAATTTTTCTGTCAGTATAGCACCCGGTGGTCAAGGTGTTTTAATTAAATCAGTCCTTCAAGATTTTTGTAAATATTTTAATATTGATAAAGTTCTATATATTGATAATACTGTAGATACAGCCAGAGGTTATTCTCCATTTATTGATGAAAATTTAATTAATTATTTAGGTATAGACATTGACAAATTTAAAAATAGTTACGACAAGCCAGATATTGTGCTTTATAAATCTGATAACAAATATTTAATTATTATTGAAGCTGTCAAAACTGGTGGTGCAATTAATGTTGAACGTCGCGATCGTTTATTATCTTTGTTTGAAAATGTTGATGTAAAGTTATCATTCGTCAATGCCTTTGAATCTTTTAAGGAACTCAAAAGACTGACCAAAGAAATAACCAGGGAAACTCATGCCTGGATTATGGAGTTTCCCGATCACATGATACATTTCAATGGAGACCAGTATTTATTTCATTAATAAAAATTTCCAGAAACCCTAAATATTCCGAGACTAGGAGTGCTAAATATGTCTGTATCTGGTATAATTACATTATTGACAGACTTTGGTTTAAGTGATGTTTATGTGGGGGTAATGAAAGGGGTATTATCCCAAATTAACCCCCACCTAACTGTGATTGACTTAACCCATGAAATTCCTCCCCAAAATCTGATGGCGGCGCGGTTTTGTTTGATGAATGCTTACCCCTACTTTCCTGAAGGTACTGTTCACATTGCGGTAGTAGATCCGGGGGTGGGAACTGAACGGAAGGCGATCGCACTACAATTTACTAACGGATATGTTGTCGGACCTGATAACGGCTTATTCGGGGGTTTAATTAAGCAGTATGGTGTAATTACAGCAGTGGAATTAACTAATCATCAATACTGGCGAAATTCCCAACCCAGCACTACTTTTCATGGTCGAGATATCTTTAGTCCTGTGGCTGCTTATCTCGCCTCTGGTGTGCCAATTAGGGATTTAGGTACTGTGATTAATTCTGATACCCTCATTGACCTGTCAATACCAGACCTAGAAATCACAGAAACGAGCATTAAAGGCAGCATTCAATATATCGATCGCTTTGGGAATTTAATTACTAATATTCCGGGAGATATGGTAGCAGATAAATCCTGGACTGTTAGCTTTCCTGAATGCACCCCCAGTCCTAATATTAGCAGCCATAGAACCTATGGAGAAGTCGAACTAGGTCATCTTTTAACCCTCATTGGTTCCCACGGTTGGATAGAAATTGCGGCTAACGGAGATAGTGCTAAATCTCGGTTACAAATAGACTGGGGTGCAACAGTTCAAATCAACTATTGAAATCAACTATTCAAGGAATGCCAATTTTGATAATCTCGTTGCAGATAACTAGGAAGGCGAGATAGGTCTTTAATTTGTAGTTGTTCCGGTCGATAATATAGCATAGCCACTATGAGATAATTAAGCGATCGCGGTGTATCTAAACCCTGTCGGAGATGGTTTCCTACTTGTTGTAGAAAATCCCATTCATGTTGGGTTAACATTTCATTTTGCAGGCGACTATTTAACAAACTGCGATAGCCATCACCGAGGGGACTCTGATACATCTCCTCTAACTGGTGTTCAGGTAAATTGAGCCAAAACTGTGCAAATTGCCACCGCAGTTGTCGCAATTCTACGGTGATATTAGTATCTGTGGGGTCGATATTAAATAATTTGACACACCCAATTAATCGATTGACAAAAGTTGAGACATCTACAGCAGTGACCGTTGGTGTTACCTGGGGAGAATTGACAGGAGTTGGCTGGGTTTGAGTCGTGGCTAAGGTTTGTTTAATTTGAGCGATCGCATCGGCATTTTCAAACACTCGCTGATAATCAGGAAGCAACCAGGCGGGTAAACGATTAACCGCATCTCGCACCAGCATTTTACCAGGTTGAGAATACAACATCACCGCCATTAAACAATTAATTGCATGGGGTTCAGTCAGTCCCATAGCAGTTTTTGTCCAAGTCTTAACTAATGCTTGTTCTTCATCAGTTAAGGGTTGTTTTTGAATACCTCTATTGAGCAAAATTTGATAACCTTTACCTATCTGTTGTTGATAAAGATGTTCTAATTGTTCGGGTGGTTGTCTTAACCAGTATTCTACCATACCACGACGAATTTTGTGTAATTTATTTACCACCATAGTATTATTGGGGTCAAGTTCATAGAGATTAACTTGATCGACCAATTCCGCTAAAAACTGCTGTCGTTTTTGGGGATTATGTAAATCTATAACTTGCTGTTGAGATTGGTAATTTTGGAAGATTTGAGTTAACAAAGCTCCCATTTTCGCACCATAGGCGCGACTATCCAAAAACTCAGGATTAGCCGCCATTTTCTGTTGAATGGCTTGGCGTTTTAACTGTCGCAATTCGGGAGTATTTGCGAGGGTAACAGCCAAACTAATATAGGAGGATTCGCTGTCGGTAATTAAATCAGGAATCCCAAGCGATCGCATCATAGCGGCACCATGTTTAGAACGCAAAGTATCTCCATCTCTGACTACTACAGGTAATCCCACTTCTAGGGGATCCACTAAGGAGTTTGAGCCAGAGTGGGGGTAGGAATCTAAATAAATATCCCCCTGTTCTAAACAGGCTTTAACATCGGTACGGCTGGGAAGAGACTTAATCAGAACTAAGCGTTTGTCTTCAACTCCGTATTTGCTCAAGGTGGCGTACATTCGGCGGATAAATTGGGAACTAGCATAGTTGCTACTCCAACTAGGAGCAAAGGGATAAAGCACTAAAATGGAATTGGGAACTTGAGCGAGAATTTTCACCCAGGTTTCCCCTTGTTCTGGGATAATTTTATAGAAATTTGCGCCGGACATAAAGACAATTGTTTGGTCATTGGCTCCCCATTGGCTGCGGTGAGGCTTAACGGTGGCGGGTTGAGGTGCGATCGCATAATAGTTAAAACAAAAGCCAGTTCCGTTGAGAACAGCTAAATTTTCTCGATAGAAATTAGGAGCCTCTGCACCCTCGGAAAGATGACCAGAAATATAATAATCCATATATCTCATTCCGGTAGTAACAGGTGATGAAAATAGGGTAGCTTGTACTCGCGCTAGTCGGTGTAATGCTAACAAGGTGACGGGTTTAGTAATGGCAGTTACATTAGTTCCAAATAGCAAAATATCGAGGTTATCAGCGCGAATAGTGGCTGCTTGTTGTAACTTATCATCAGGTAGTCTAACTAAACGGTCAGCGCGGGATCTACAGTATTGCTCTAGGGGATGATTGTTGGCTTGGGTAACATATAAAATAATCTCGAATTGTTCCCGATTGAGATATTCAAAAGCTGGTAATGTTAAGTAAGTTTCGGTTTGGGGGTTGAGGTGGTCGTTAAGAATTCCTAGGCGAATTTTTTGGCGATCGCTCGGACGTTCTGGGAAGGAGTAATCCAACTTAAAATCGCGGGTTTGTAGGAAGAGATGAAACAACTCAGCCCGACTACAAAACAGAGGTTTTAAGTTAAAATCGGCGAAATAGTTAGGGATAAAATTCCCCCTTTCTAGCAACATACTGGTTAACTTTTGCCATAGGGGATAGTCTGGCTGCTGCTGGAGACGTTCCCGAACAAAATCTAATAACCGTATCCGATAGCGGGAGTAATTATCTGCATCTCCCATTTCTTGGAATAGGGGGGGGACCTCAAATAAAAATCTAAAATAGTCCTCAGCCAACCAAGTGGGAATTAAAGACTCCTCAAAGGTAAGCATTAGCTGATCGGCACGACCATATAACATCCCAGCGAGTAAATACTGAAGAGTTTTTGGCTGCTTAAAGCCTTGACTCAAATAGGATTTAATTTCCTGAAAATACAGACGTTCATCATCGCGGAAAATTTCGTTTTTGATACCAGAGTTGAGTAGAGACTTATGTACTTGACCTAAATTCTCCTGATAAGCCTGGGGGAGTTGTTCTGTTTCTAATTTTAACCACATCTCAGACACAGCTTTGCGAGCATTACGGAGATTTTCTAAGGCTACTTCATCATGGGAATTTTGCTGATATTTTTGAGCATAATCTACAAAATTTTGTAGATTTAAATTACCACTAGCATTTAAAATCAACTCAACTGGCTGAGATTTAGCATCAAAGAAATCAGGATAGTAACTCATTACCTGAGCTTTATAATAATCTCGATTTTGAAAAGACTGCACAACCCTAGAACCAGGATGGCGACGATAATATAAAACTGTTTCTCGTATACCATAAAAAGGTATATTATGTTGATGACAATTTAGCCAAAATTCCCAATCCTCATATCCCGATTCCTTAATTTCTTCCTTATATCCTTTAGTCAAATCATAGACAGTTTTGGGATATAAAGACGTACACACCAGCATATTATATTTTTTGAGATTTTCTAAGGAATATTCGTCAGCAGTTACAATTTTTCGCTGTTCAGTGCCAAAAATCTCATAGGAGCCAAAAATCACGCAATCATGAGATTTGCTGAGGGCCACTTCTACTAAACTAGCCATGGCAGAAGAGCTAAGTTTATCATCAGCATCTAAGGGTAAAATATATTCACCTTTGGCTTGATTGATGCCAGTATTTCTAGCACTAGCACAACCTTTATTGTCGGTTTCTATGAGGCTAATTTTGTGGTTAGCAAAAATTTTAATAAGATGTTGAGCCACTTGGCTAGTTTGGTCAGGACTACCATCATTAACAATGATAATTTCCCAATGGGGGTAAGTTTGAGCCACAACGCTGGCAACTGCTTCTGGTAAAAATTCCCCCTGTTGATAGCAGGGAATAATTACAGAAATTAGTGGTATATTAGTAGGTAATGCTGTTTTAATAACTTCCATGGTTTGGGTTAACATTTGTTGTTCTGTAAACATTTGTTCGGCTCGTTTTTTGCAGGCTTGACCAATAGAATACCGTAGATAGGGATTAGCAACCCACTCTTTAATAGTTTCTATTAATTCCGTGATAGTTGCTGAGGCATTTATTTTAGGGTCAGACAAGAGTTTACCCGTGTTTCCTAACTCTTCAGGAATGCCACTAACTGCTGAAGCAATTACAGGTAATCCTTTCGCCATTGCTTCTATTACTGATAAGGGCATTCCTTCCAATTCGGAGGGTAAAATAAATATATCGCTGGCATCTAATAAGTCAGGAATATCATGACGACATCCTAGCAATTTAACCTGGTCAGTAATGCCTAATTTTTGGATTTCTGTTTTTAGTTGATTTTCCCAGCTACCTCCACCAGTCCATAGAAAATATAGTTGACACCAAATGGGGGTGTTTTTCAGTTGTTGAATGGCTTGTAATTGGTATTGATAGCCTTTGATGGATTCTAATCTAGCTGAGGTGAAGCCAACTATGGCATTGGGGGGGATGCCTAGTTGTTTACGAATGCGATCGCCTGTAGTAGGATTAACTAAACTAAAATACTGCCTGGGTCGTCCATAGTAAATTACGCGACCCCGTGATTTAGGTAGTTGGAAAAGTTCCCACAACTGCTGTAAATTTTCTTGAGAAACGGCGATAACTTCCTGGGAATGCTGATAAATCTCCGCCAGTTGACCCAAGTAAGACTGAAACTGTTTAGCTAAATAAGGCGCTACAAAATTTTCTGTAATAACGAAAGGTATTTTTAACCTCATAGCCACTTGTTTAGCAGCTAAATTAGAAATTGGACAGCAATCACTAAACAGGATTAGGTCTGGCTTCGCCTTGGTAAAAATAGTTTCAGCAGTAGTGTGGTCTGTTAAGGTTTGATGAAAGTCCTTAACTGAATCATAGTCTAACCAAAAATGTTGAATTCCTAACTGTTTTTGTTGGTCTAACAAATAATGAGATTCTCGACTTTGTACACAACTAACATGATAACCAGATTTAATTAACTGGGTGAGAATTGAGTGATTATATTGTCCAACTCCATAAATCCTCGGTTCGTCAGTATAAACTAAAATATGGAATTTTTCAGGCGATTTTAAAGGTTTCATTTCCCCTGGACAGACTGATACTGGTTTAGATATAGTTCTGGGGATATTAACAATACCATATTGCTGACAAATTTTCTGAGTTTCCGTGTAAGTAGTGGGGTTTTTGTTTTCTAATCCATCCTGATTATCAAAATATAACCCCAAGATTTCGGGTATTTTAGCGATGTTTTCAGTTTTGCCAATTCTCAGCCAAAACTCATAATCTCCCGCTACTGTAAATTCCGGGTTAAAATCGCCATATTTTTGATGGAGAGATTTGCGCCACATAGGTTGAGAACCGAGACAGCAGCGGCGCTCTAATTCTTGATAACTAAAATCTGGCCAGTTCCAGCGTTGGTTAGCTTGGGTATTAGCAAAGGTTTCGTTGGGGTTGTGGGTGATAAGTTGATCGCCATAAACAACGGCAATATCTGAATGCTGGTCTAAATAATTAGCCATTAATTCTAAAGCATCGAAACGGTGTCTATCATCAGTGTTAGCATTAGTGATATATTCCCCTTTGGCGAGTTCTATGGCTCGATTCCAGGCGGCATAAAGGGTTTCTCGGTGTTCGGTGCGATGGTAGATAATTTGGGGATATTTAGCTTGAAAATTGGCTACTATTTCTGCTTCGTTTTCCTGGGAGTTGCTATCAATAACAATAATTTCTAGCTGCTGTTTATGGTATAATGTTTGATTGACCAAATCCTGCAAACATCCCTCTATAAATTTGGCGGAGTTATAGGTGGAAATAATGGCGGAAACTTTGGGTGATGTTAACCTCGTTTCTGGTCGCTGAACCGTTGACCAAATCCAAGGTTTAGCGCATTCAAGGGAAACTAAATTAAAGCCGGCGGCGATTAATAAATCCCTGAGTTGTGTATCAGTGTAGGCGTTTCCGTATAAATAATATTGCTGATTTTCTGCGCCTTCTTCATCAAAATCACCTAAATTTTCCGCACTGCGATCGTGAACTTGAATGCGGAAGTATCCCCCTGGCTTTAATACCCTAAAGATTTCGCTAAAATAGCTTTTAACCACAGATAGCGATCGGATATGTTGAAAAACAATGGTAGAATAAACTAAGTCGTAAAATTCACCTGGTAAATCTTGTAAATCAGATCCATTATTGACATATAATTCACCATTAGATTGACCATCAGCTAAGTATTGTTTAGCAAACTCAATCATATTTTCCGAAATATCCACCCCATCGACTCGGTTAAATCTTTCCCGTAAAGGCTTAATTAAACGACCGACACCACAACCAATTTCTAAGACTTTCCAATGGGGTTGACTAGGGAGACCTTGAAGAATTTGTTGAGTAGTTCGATAAATTGACTGTTCCCAAACTTGCTGTCTTTCGGCTGGTGATAATTTCTCAATTCCTGGATATGTCAACACTCGCGCAAACATGGCATCTTGGATAGAATCAACATTCCAAAACTGACGCTGTAAATTTAGTTGCGCGTGATTAACTGAAGATTTTGTAGCTGGTGTTGATAATGAGTTAATCCGCTTTTTCATGTCTGCGGCGGGGGTAAAATTAGGGATTAACTCTAGGACTCGGTTAATGGCTTGTTGCGCTAAATTATGATTACCGATTTGTTCGGCAGAATTGGCTAAATACCACAGGACTCGCCCAATATTACCACCATTTTGCCATGCTTGGTAAAACTCGTTAACTGCTTCCTGATGTCGTCCCTGTTTTTGCAAAACTAATGCTGACCAGAAGCGCAAATATCCATCTTGAGGATAACAATTGCGGTAGTGAAATAAACCACCACCACCGGGGTTACACAGTCCGGGAGAAGCTGTCGAAATGTGGCGATCGCTTTCTAACTGTTCGGAGAGATGATTAGATGTTAAACTAACTTTAAATTGAGGGTCAATATCTCCTAAACTCTGCACAAATAATGCTGCACCTGTTTGGGGGTTTCCGGTAGTTAAACGGCGTTCCCGTTTAGGAAACTTCATTAACTGATGATAAGTTTGATGAATTTTATCAATAGAAACCTGGGGATTAAAATATTGTTGGGCATAATTTCGGGCATTATTTCCTAATCTCAATCTCTCCTGGGGATGATGATATAAATATGCGATCGCCTGCTGATATTCCCTCTCACTGTTAACGACTAATCCGGTTTGATTATTAATAACTAACCCCTTAATCCCTCCATGGGGAAAAACCACCGGAGTTATCCCCGCATACATAGCTTCCTGTAGACTTTTTTCGCTAGTTGCATAGGTATCCTCAACTAAAGGATAGCCAAACACATCGAGGATTTCTAAGACGGATTTAATATCTTCAACATACCCCCGAAACTCAAATTTTTCGGCAACTCCCAAACTTGCTGCCTGTTGTTTAAGGCTATTTTCAATTCCTCCCCCACAGACAATAAAACGAATATCAGGAACTTGCACCCCGGCACTCATGGGGATATAATTTTGATAGAGTTTGGAGAAATCAACTGTGCCAATATAACCGACATTAAAACCCTGGTGAGGGCGATTATTTAAAGATTCTAAACGGCTAAAATCAGCAATTCCTGGCACTACTCCAATTTGATTATTGGTGAATAAATCACTACGGGATTTAATGGCGGGTATCTCTAAACTATAGGGAGTTGTGGCTAACAAAATATCTGCATAATCAACTAATTCCGATGTGACAATATGGGGAGAGCGATCGCCTACTACTTTCAGCCACACTAGCAACCGCATGGGAGGTAAATTTAACTGTAATAATTCATATAATTCTGGAGTATTCCAGAAGTGAATATGAACAATATCCGCCTGTGCTATCTCTCGATAAATTATCTCTAAATTAGGTGATTCAATTACCTGTAAACCAGCCATTTCGGCTAATTTGACTGCTTGGGGATGCGCGGGAGTCAAAGAAATAGCACAATGAACCTGATCCAATTGTTTGAGGGTAGCATCTTTAGCGATCGCTACTACAGACCGTGATGCACCTCCTAGAGAAAATCCTTGTAAAATGTGTAAAATTTTCATAAATCCGTAATTTCTAAAGACCAGATAACCGCCCAAATCACTTTTAATTAATGACCGGGAGAAACCCGATAATGATTTAATCTGCTAATTTGCTTAACCAAATGATTGGGCTTAAAGAAATAGCTAGTATAGGCTATTTCAACGGTGCGATCGCAATCATGAACAAACACATCAGTATCACCAGATTTGATAGCTAATTGGGAAGCCAAATATATACTTTTCATTCTCCCCGGTGTTTCCGGTGTATATCCCGCCGGACCATCAACTAAAATCCAATCCCATGATATATCATAAATCCAATTAGGTAAATCCAAGGATAAACAATCCTCCCTCTGTTCAAATTTCATCAACAATTCTGCCCAATTTTGTCGCCGAGTTTGGTAATCCACATGATAGGCTTCTAAATGGGGATAGCTCTTTTTCACCTGAGTTAACCACTGGGGGTTATCTTCCAAAAATACCGTTTTACCGTGGGGGTTAATATCCATCCATAAACCGCTATCTTTACC
Source organism: Limnospira sp. PMC 289.06 (assembly GCF_032350395.1). Classification (NCBI taxonomy): domain Bacteria; kingdom Bacillati; phylum Cyanobacteriota; class Cyanophyceae; order Oscillatoriales; family Sirenicapillariaceae; genus Limnospira; species Limnospira sp. PMC 289.06. Next base: position 3,762 of record NZ_JARPLC010000095.1, on the reverse strand, counting down.
CACGCCAAAAACTAGCAAATTTCCGGGAGTCTGAGGATGAATAATATCAGCAATATAGCGATATTCTTCTCCGGTCATTTGTCCAGGATTGGCGGCGACCAACTCATCAATAATTGGATAGTAAAACTGCCGAGAATGATTATTAAAAATCCATTCCCATTGTAAATGACTGGGGAGAGTCCAATTAACAGATGGGTCTGGCTGATGAGCAATAGGTTGAACGTCTCCACGCCAAGCCACCCCCATGATTTGTTTAGTTTGATAAATGGCGACATTCCAACGGCGATCGCGAAAATAATTCCAACCCGCAAACACATCAGGAGAAACCAAATCATGAAACAAAATCAAAGCATCATCCGCCGCCACCTGTTCACAAATTTGAGCATCTAAAAACGGTCCTGGTGCTTCATGGTTGCCATCAATAAAAATGAGAGACCAGCGACGATGACAACTCCGAGCAATTTCGGCAACCTTAGCGGGACTGTAACCCGCAATTAACTCAACCCTTTCTATCACGCCAGCCTTTTGTAAAGAAGAGCGCACGCGACTGGAAAAAACCGGATTAGCCAGACCGGGGTCAATGACATCGAGAATCACCCCACCTAAAGCGAGATGACAGGTTGACCAACCCAACCAACAACCAATTTCTAAAGCCGGTTTACCAGCGAATTGCAAGGCGGTATTATATAGAATATGTGCTTCATCTCTGGTAATAAATCCCACCGTAGGGAATTGTTGATCAACGTAGCGATTATGGGGAATTTCTCGGCGGTTATATTGCCACTTAGAACTAATGTTATCAACAACTAAATTGGGGAAATAGCGATCGCATTTAATTTTCCTCAACCCAGAGGAGACATAATCCCCTGGAGGAAACGACAAATCCTCTCCAGATGCAGCCAGAATTTGTGATAAACCCTGTTGAGCCGTAGTACAATCAGGATTAAGTTCTAGGGCGATGCGATAAGCCCTAGTCGCGGCTGAGGCTTTATGCTGGGCTTGCAACACTTGAGCGAGGATATGATAAGCTCCAAAATGGTGGGGCTGGGTTTTGATGGCCTGATGACAAGCTGCGATCGCCTCAGAGAAACGCCCGCGAGCCAGACAATCTCCTGCCTGGTCATTGAGTCGCAAAACCTCAGAACTAGCTGTTAGATTGGCAAAATTCCCCATGAGTTCAGCAATGCGAGTCCAACTATACAGTTCAATAAGAGTCCAATAGAGTTAATCTGTTCCCAGACCCCGTATTTCTGAAAAATACGTTAAGATTGGTAAACATAATATCAAAGATACCAGAGAATCTGGGATCGAAAAAAAATCAGTAGGAGGATAGACCCCCGTGAATAAACGGTGGAGAAACGCGGTCTTATATGCAATGCTGGCTATTGTCGTCATCGCCTTAGCAACGACATTGTTTGACCAACAACCCCAAAGCCGGGAAACCTGGAAATATAGCACCTTTGTCCAGGAAGTCCAACAGAACCGGGTTGAACGAGTCAGTATTAGTGCCGATCGCACTAAAGCCCTAGTTACAGCCCAGGATGGCTCCAAAATCCTAGTAAATCTACCCAATGATCCAGATCTGATCAACATTCTGAGTGAAAACAATGTTGACATTGCGGTACAACCCCAAACGGAGGAAGGACTTTGGTTCAGAGCATTAAGTAGCCTGTTCTTCCCGATTTTGCTCCTAGTGGGCTTGTTCTTCCTATTGCGTCGCGCTCAAAACGGACCAGGTAGCCAAGCCATGAACTTTGGTAAATCCAAAGCCAGAGTCCAAATGGAACCCCAAACCCAAGTTACCTTTGGAGATGTAGCGGGTATTGAGCAAGCCAAACTGGAATTGAGCGAAGTAGTAGACTTCCTCAAAAACGCCGATCGCTTCACCGCCATTGGTGCGAAAATTCCCAAAGGCGTGCTATTGGTAGGACCTCCGGGAACCGGAAAAACCCTCCTCGCCAAAGCCGTAGCCGGGGAAGCCGGAGTTCCCTTCTTCAGCATTTCCGGTTCAGAATTCGTGGAGATGTTTGTCGGTGTGGGTGCTTCCCGCGTCCGGGACTTATTCGAGCAAGCCAAAGCTAACGCTCCCTGTATCGTATTCATTGATGAAATTGATGCAGTTGGTCGCCAACGGGGTGCAGGTCTTGGCGGTGGTAACGATGAACGGGAACAAACCCTTAACCAGTTACTGACCGAAATGGATGGTTTTGAAGGGAATACAGGCATTATTATTATTGCTGCTACTAACCGTCCTGATGTACTAGATGCAGCCCTAATGCGTCCGGGAAGGTTCGATCGCCAAGTAGTAGTCGATCGCCCCGACTATTCTGGTCGTTCGGAAATTCTGCAAGTCCACGCCAGAGGTAAAACCCTTGGTAAGGATGTAGATCTCGATAAAATCGCCCGTCGGACTCCTGGTTTTACTGGGGCTGATTTATCTAACCTGTTAAACGAAGCAGCCATTTTAGCCGCCCGGCGCAACCTCACGGAAATCTCTATGGATGAGGTTAATGATGCCATTGATCGCGTCTTAGCAGGTCCTGAGAAGAAAGATCGGGTGATGAGCGAAAAACGCAAAACCCTAGTGGCTTACCACGAAGCTGGTCACGCCTTAGTTGGGGCGTTGATGCCTGACTATGACCCAGTTCAGAAAATCAGTATTATTCCTCGTGGTCGCGCTGGTGGATTAACCTGGTTTATGCCTAGTGAAGATCGCATGGACTCGGGTTTATATAGTCGTTCTTACCTGCAAAATCAAATGGCTGTCGCCCTCGGTGGTCGTTTAGCCGAAGAGATTGTCTTTGGTGAGGAAGAAGTGACTACAGGTGCTTCTAATGACCTCCAGCAGGTCACACGGGTAGCCCGTCAAATGATTACCCGCTTTGGTATGAGCGATCGCCTTGGTCCGGTGGCTCTCGGTCGTCAGCAGGGTAATGTTTTCCTCGGTCGCGATATTATGTCGGAGCGTGATTTCTCTGAGGAAACCGCATCCGCTATTGATGAAGAAGTCCGCGCTTTGGTTGATGAGGCTTATAAACGCGCTCGTCAAGTCCTCGAAGAAAATCGCCCTGTTCTCGATAGTTTGGCAGAAATGCTCATCGAGAAAGAAACCGTTGATTCTGAGGAGTTGCAGGAGTTATTAGCTTCTAGCGATGTCAAAATGGCTGCGATCGCCTAAGCCTCATTTTTAACCCCATTTTTCCTTCATAATTCACAGGCTATCCACTTTCAGGATAGCCTTTTTTTTCATCAACAATCCATCCCCCCAAAACCCACCATCACATAAACTTTACTAATTTATACAGCCCCATCGATTGGAATTTCCAAAGAACGTTAAGAATTAATACATTTTTATTGAAAATCCCTCGCAAAAAGTTGACGAGATTATAGGGGTTATGGTATCATCTCAGAAATAGATACCAAGGGGCTACTCTGTCATTATGCAAAAATAAAGGCTACAACTACGATTATATCGCCAGATAAATTATTCTCTCAGCAAAATATTAAATTCACGATGCACGAGTTTTCGAGTAATAAGCGATCGCTTTTTTTGTACCTCTTGACAAAAACGCCATTATGTGCATACATTCACCTGTAGGGTGCGTCAGCCATCAATTATCCGGTGTGGATTTCAGCCGCCTTTTGTGGTGCGTCAGCCCTCAATTATCCGGTGTGGATTTCAGCAGCCTTTTGTGGTGCGTCAGCCCTCAATTATCCGGTGTGGATTTCAGCCGCCTTTTGTGGTGCGTCAGCCCTCAATTA
>NZ_JARPLC010000094.1:5755-20397 GCF_032350395.1 Limnospira sp. PMC 289.06 | reverse complement strand
TCACTCCACCCGATAATTGACCCTTGATGATTAATAATTGTAGGGTGGTGCGTCAGTGGTGCGTCAGAGCCATAAAATTTGCCGTTAACCCAGTAGGTTATCCCTCTGACGCACCCTACGTTAACTCGGACCCCACCGGGATATAAATAAACCCGCCCCACTCCACCCGATAATTGACCCTTGATGATTAATAATTGTAGGGTGGTGCGTCAGTGGTGCGTCAGAGCCATAAAATTTGCCGTTAACCCAGTAGGTTATCCCTCTGACGCACCCTACCAGTTACCCGTTTTTTGGGGCTAGGGGTCTAATTTTAAGTCTAATGTTAACTGCTCATGTACCACTTTATCCTTAATCTCCTTTACACCCAGCCGCAGGTTTACTAAAGCCTCACGCTCCGGGACTGTATCGGGAATTACCTTTAACCCCACCTCCCAAATTTTCATGAATAGGTCGTTGGTCACTAACCCCGTATTTTGCAGGAAACGGCGCACCTGTTGCAGGTTTTGTTCCTCTTGGTAAATAGCGATCGCCCCATGGAGTCCGTCCACTAAGTAACGCCCGGAAAATTCCTTTTCCTGAACCGAAAAAGCCCGTTTCTTCAGGCGCTGCTGGGGGGTCAAGAGTTTGCAAGTCCCACTAGCTGAGTCTAGGAGTTTGTGGGTTTTCACTAGGTCGGTGACGTTGAAACCACCGATCGCCAAAGCTAATTGGCGCGCGTCGTCGTAGGGGAACTCTCTCGCTCGGAATGCGTCCCAAGCCAACAGATACCACTGACTCAAAGCGTCAAATCCGGCCGTTTCTGAGCCCACCAGGCTGCGGAAGCGGTAATTGGCGATCGCCTTCCTGGCTTCCGCGAAAGCCTCCTCTGGGCGCACTTCCTCCCCGCTACTGTTCAGGATCGGATACTGGCGGGAAAACACATTCAACGCCGGACCGAAGGCGCTCAAATATAGGTCGATTCCCGTGATATCATTGGCTTCAAACTCCGGGGCTCGCTTTTCCACCAGGTTCACCACTTCCGGGCGCAGGTCTTCCCACCAAGCCTGTCCGGCGTTGGGGTCTCGCTGACGACACACCAGTAGGACGGTGCTGGAGACGCTGTTTTTCTTGGCTTGGTGCAGGTTTTGCGGGTTTTCGGTACTGACAGCCCAAGAAGCGGTTATCTCAAATCCAGCATCAATCAGAGATTTCGCTAAAACATCCCACGCGCCGGAGTCTTTATGGTTAAATTGCACTGTCATAATACCATCATCGCGCAAGACTCGGTGATATTCCCCGAAAGCTAATGCCATTTTTGCCTCATAGTCCTGGTTGGCTAGTTCGTCGGGACTTATTCCCATATTCCGAAACCGCGACGGGTTGGCGACGGCTTCCCGGTCTTTATCGGTCAATTCTACATAAAATAAGTCCGGGAATATATCCCCCAATGTTATTTTAAGCCAAATATAGAAAAAGTCGGAGAGTTCCGCATATTGAATCGTTCCATAATAGGGGGGGTCGGTGACAATAACATCCACTGATTTATCCCCTATATGCCACAGACTGTCAGCGGAGCATAAATCGATTTTAATCGTTTTCGGATCGTATTTTTCGATGCCCGGAATGCCTGTCGAATGCGGCGGAATTCCCAACATTTTGCAGAGCCCTTGATAATCTTTGATAACAGCATCAGCGCAAGAAATCCATAAATCCCCTTTTCCACTAATTTCTGGATAATTCCAAGTTAAATTTAATGCGTGTTGAGTTGATGCCCGTTCGACGGAACATCTAGCTGTGTGCCAAATTGATAATCGACAATTTCTATCAACGCACCTATCCATTACCATAGCTAAATAAGTGGCGATCGCCTCTAATTTCCCGCGATAATAATCCTCAATTTCTGCCACTGCTTCCCCATCATTTTCCACCGACTCAATTTTGGCAGCTTTTTCTAATTCGCATTCGGCTCGAATTTTCTCTTTGGCTTCGTTGATAATTTCTGCATAAGTGACCAGGGTTAAGAGTTGCCGGGGATTGAATAAACTATGCCATTTTTTCATGCCATATCGGAGCAATTCTTGGGTTTTTTCGCCATAGAAAACTTCTGGGGTAGGGACTAATTCACCTGTAATTAATTCGTTAATTTTATCAACATTAAAATCAATGGATTTTTGAAACGCATTTAAATCAATTTCTGCCGGCGTTCTAAACTCTAAACTACCCTTGCCTTTTTTATAAGCAACTGCATATAACTGATGACCCAAACCTTCCTTTTGTGCCTGAGATTTAATTATATCATCCTCAATCACATTCCCACAATTCGGACATTTTCCGACTCCCCGGCTGATGGTATTGTAATCATTCGGGTCAAAATCTCCGTCCTCTGTATGTATCGTCGAACCCTTCCCTTTGCGGCCTTTGATTAACTCAAAATCGACCCGTTTTTCTGCCGGTTTAGGAATCGGTTTTACCGCATACCAATCACTCGTCACCTTTCTAGTTTGTCCCTTTCCCGCATAATTACTGGTTTTACTCAGCCACCAATTCGGACTGAGAGGCACAGTAGAATTACAACTAGGGCATTGTACAGTATGCGCCCATAAATAATTTTGTACAGTCTCGCCTTCTGGGGAGGGGAAAAAAGCAGCCAGTCGAGTTTCCGCCTCATTTCCAACCCACTGCACCCACTTGTCAATATCCACCTGTAAATCAGGGCCAAACTTGAGGGGGTATTCCATAGCCGCCTTCATAGTCACCACAGCCACCGGGTTCAAATCCGACCCATACACCTCAAAACCGTATCGCGCCGCCTCAAACGGGATGCTACCGCCCCCTGCGAAAGCATCCAAAACCACAGGAGTCCGCTTTCCCCACACCTTCTCGCAGTAGTCATGCACCCGCCCAATGCACCTTGGACTCGGCGGCGTTTTGTAGAGTCTCACCGACGAGGTTATTTTCTCCTCCTTGTCCTCAAGCCAATTCGACTGCTGCAAATACCCCAATTCTTGCTCCGAATACACCCCCAAAAGATACTGGAATTCATCCATAGAAATATCCGCCGGTAGCACCGAAGCCAACACCGAAGCCCGCGAAAAAGACAGAGGTTTCCGGGAATACCAGCGATGTAGTCCCTTAAAAGGATTGCCGCCATTTTCAAAATATACCTGCTCGTTGAGGAGTTTTATCGGCATAATTTTTTCAATAAACAGGCGGGGGCGGTTGGTGTAAGTTTCCGACATAATTTCCCAGGAGGAAAGGTGAACAGGGCGCGTTTTCCCCAGCAAAAAAGCCGTCCTAACCAGAGGTGGGAGACGCGAAAGTTAATCGGCGGCAGCCCTAGAGAAAATCGCCCCACAATCCTAACATCCTAAAACAGATTCAGTCAACTATTCTCCCAACAAAATCCGCAAAGCCTTCAAAGCCGCCGGGTTTTTGCTGCTGTTGACTTTGGCAAACCAGTAGTGTGCTTCCTCATTGCTCATCTCTTTAATTCCAGCGGCAATATTGACGATTTTATCACTTTTCCGCAACGGTTGCAATGCCTGAAATAAAATTGCCAAAGTCACCCCGCTTTTCTCATCTAAAATATAGGGTTTTTTGCGGTGGTGGTTGAGGGTTTTCGGGTCGTAGTTGTTCTGCTTCAACAGTTGGTAAATACTCGGACGCGCCAAAATTAGGACATTCCCCTTCAGGCGACCCAAACGCTTCGCCGGGGGGCGCTTTTTTTCCCCCGCTTTTTTGTAGGCGCACTGGTAGATTTCCAAGCCGAAATTATTGTTATCAATGGGGACAACTCGCAGTTGAAATTCTTGCATTTTGGGCTGAGGTTAAAAACCACAAAAACTCTGGAGGTTTAATCATATTGGAAATCGGCGCTCAAATGCAATCGTCCCACCGGGTTCCGCTCTAGTTGGGATTTGATTTGGTCTAGCTCTAGGGGCAGTTTCCCCGTGGCTAGGCCCTCAAATCCTATGGCTGTTGGAAACGCAAATTTGAGGCTCAAATGCACGTCTCCCGCCACCTCTGGCTGACTCATCAACCCGTTGAGGGTAGTCAGAAAACCCTGGAACCCCCGCAGGTCGCCCTGATATTCCAGGCGGAGAAACTGTTGTCCGGTCTGGAGGGTGACGCTTTGCTCAATTTGCGGCCCGAAGCGACTCAACAGAGAGATAGCTGTGGCTAATTTCCGATAGTCGATAATTTGGTCTACCGATAGGGTGATCTGGGATATCCGGCGCACCTTCAGATCCCAACAGCGATCGCCCAATTCCTCAAATACCCGGTTCACCGTCCCCGAAAACTCACTGCTGGAGGGTTTCGCATCAAACAATGTCGCCGCTTCCGCCGCCCCGGTCGCAGTACCCCCAGGGGTAGTTAAGTAAACCACTGTCTCCTGAGTGGCAGTTTCCCCGTCCCCGTAGTCCGCCACCAGCCTAAAAGTCGTCGTTTCCGCCACCTCCGCCTCATACTCGTCCGAGGGGAAAAACTCTTTTAAAACAGGGGTGCCGTTTTCAAATAACTGAACTTTCACCGCCTCCCTAGCCCTCCAGCGCACCCGCACGGGCTTCACCACCTCCGTCGAAGGCATCAGTTGGGCATTAAGTTCGATTTCCTTGGGTTGGGGCGCTTCCAAAATACCCCGACGGTAAAGCACCTGGCGATCGCTCAATTCAATAGTATCTGGTCCCCTCAGCGGCGCGTCAGGTACTTTGATGTAGACTTTCTGGGCGATCGCCATATCCCAGCAACCCCCCAGCAACCCCGCGCGGATAGTCTCCCGGAGTTTCAGCTTTTCCGCCTCTATAGGCAAATTCAGCCCCAGATTTTTCGAGAACTCCTCCCACAGGCTTTTAGTAGTCCAGTGTTCCACTCCAGCCGGCCAAACCTTTTGCAGAATATAAGCCGGGGCGAAGGGTTTAGCATCCTCCTCCGCTTCCGCCCGGACCTTTTGGCAATCTCGCAGTGCCTTTAAAATCAAATCCTGCTGGTTGTTTTTGCCCTTCACCGTGCTAGAATCCTGGGGAGAGAGGGTATAGTGCATCAAGCCTTTCGGAGCCTTCACCTCATCCTTAGCTGGGTAGAACAGGTGGCGGTAGGTGTTAGTCAGGGCAACCCGCACAGCCAGGTCAGTTTCCCCTTCTTTCTGTTTCAGTTGCTGGCGCTGGCTCTCGGAAATGTCATCCAGACGGTGAGGAGTTTCCCTGATCGCCTTAATTGCCTTATACTCCTTCACCACCTCGATCGCCCGCTCCAGTTCATCCCGGTTCGCCACCAGAAACAACAGCCGATTACGGAAGGTGCGGAACTTCCCGGATACCCCTGTATTGTTGAAAATCGTTTCCACCAGGGACGGCGGCGGGTCTTGGGGGGAGGTGATCACAAAATCCCCAAAATCGATCACGCACAGGGCGATCGTCTCCGGTGTATCGTCCACGTCCGCCGCACAGTCCGGCGCTGATATCAGTTTAAACTTATTCCCCGCAAAAATGCTATCCCGTCGCGATCGCAGCTCTTCCTTAGCTTCCGAAAGCCCCACCTGTTGCTTCTCTTCTGTGATAATCTTATTGATAGATGGTTCTTCCTTGAACCGGGCGATCGATGTGATCGGATCAATGTCGAGATACCACGCCACCCTTCCCAACTCCTCCAAAACCTGCTCCACAAAGCCGATTTCTAAGCCAGGAGTCAACAGCGACAGGTTCAGCTCCGATCGCCTAATCCCTGAAGAAATCCCCTGGGTGAGGGAGTGCAAAAAAATCGTCCGTGCTACCCACGTCGAAAACGGCGGCTTTCCTGCCACCTGCCACTGTTCATCCTGTACCTGAGCATAGGCAGCCCGTCCGTCCTGGCTGTAGATGTCTGCCTGAATAGGAATCCGCATCAGAGGACGCTGTAGGCGCGAGGTCAGCTCGTCTTGTACCTTCTTATCCAGCCCTAGGGGGATATGGTGGCTATGGATTAGAGGTATCCAAATGGGGCTATCTTCCGGGGCTGCGTCGGCTTCCTGCCACAGGTGGCGGACTACACTACCAAACAGCCGCAACGCCCCCCTGGTTCGCTGGAAATCCGGGATAGAAGCGATTTTTTGGGTCAGCAGTTTGAACAGTTCCGGGTGGAAGGGGTAGCAAGAAGCGATCGCTTCCCCATACCTCGCCTCTGTGCAGCCCTGGGGTAGGTCAACACTAGCAGCCCGGTAAGCCTTCAGATATTCCGTCGCCGCCTTTTTTCCCGCCTCTTCCTGCACACTCTCGAACAGCCTCTGCTTGACGATATTGTAGATATCCACATCCGTCGAAGGACTCATCACCCGCTCCTGTCGCGCCGAAGCCCGTATCAGTTCCGTTAACTCCTGGGTTTGTTTTCCGAAGGTGTCTGAGGCTGAAGCCAGCGAGTACACGAAAATCAGGCGATCGCAAGCCGCCGCTAAGTCCATCAACGAAAACAAAAACGCTACCACCTGCTCGGCTAGGTCACTATTACCCACCTTTTTCGCCTTCGCCGCCTGCAAATGCCGCGCGATCTCGTCAATCATAATCACTGTGGGCTCCTCACCCACCAATCGCTCTAAAACCGACGTTCCTGGGCTGATTTGCTTCTCGTCAGACCCCTGCAGCAGTTGGTAGCCCCCAATACCCCCGATTTGATAAGCAATCTCCCCCCACAGGGTATAGGTCGTTATTCCAGTATCTTGATGAAATATGCCGTTTTCTGGGTCAAGGTCGCGCCCGTCAATGGCCGCCACCTGCACCCCCTTCTCAGGAATCAGGTTCAAGTCCCCGAATCGCTCTAAACCCTGAATCGGCCTCCCTCGGCTACAAATATGCCACAGGGCAATCTGGTCATGGGTTTTACCACCCCCAAAGCTGGTCTCCAGGCGGATAATCGGAGAACCAACATTAGCCCCCGTCAGCCTCCCGAAAACTTCCCGAATTAAAGTCCGTATCCCCTCGGTGGGAAAGGTGTTCGCAAAAAATACTTCCGCATCCTGGTACACTAGGGGGGCTTTTCCCTCCACCACTGGGCGGATTTTGGCGGCGAAAATGTCTTCGGTTAGTTCCCCTTTTTGGATTTCGCCTCTGGGAATGCAAGTTGTGAATACTGATGGCAACATTTAACTATTTCCCATGGCAAAATGGGAATCTATACTTTCTCGGACAGCCTACAGGCGATCGTCGCACTTTCTGCCCCCAAATACTGCCCTTTCATACCAAATCATAAAACAGTTCCCCTGGCAGTGCTAGTCTAGGAGTCCGGCGCGACCGTTTTCCTCACTCGCCTGATCGGAAGGTTGGCTATCAAAATAGTCGATCTTTGGTCGCTTTCTAACCCAAATTCTGAGTCATCTGTATCAATTTCCACATACCTAGATACCACCTCCAAAATCTCCCGCCGCATAGCTTCTACAACTTCGGGAGATAAATCAGCGCGATCGTGGGCGAGAACTAATTTTAACCGTTGTTTGACCGCATCACGACTGTTCGGCCTGTTGCGGTTCACAAATTTGTCGATAAATTCATTAATTTTCATTGCTGTTGCTACATTATCGAACAGTGGATCAAAACCTACACCTGGGCGATAAATACCTCGATGATCCAATACTCCGCACGTCCCTAGTAACCTCTTGAGAAAGCCCCCAGACCCCTACCGCCCCGGCGATGAGTTATTCAAAGGGTTACTACATAATCTTAGACGACAACAGCCTACGCAGTCGCGCAAAAAAACCAGGAGGCGCTGGGTCTAACTCCATAAACGGCACTTTTTCCCCCTCCAGACGACGGGCAATATTATTAAAGGCTGTCACCGCCGGAGAAATAGTTTCCGTTAATACCAACGGTTCACCCTTGTTAGTCGAAACAATTACCTGTTCATCATCAGGAACTACACCCACCAGCGGAATCGCTAGAATTTCCTCGACATCTTGAACCGACATCATATCATTAGCTTTTACCATCCCCGGTTTAATCCGGTTCACTAGCAGCCGTATCCGCTTGATACCATTCGCCTCCAATAAGCCAATCACGCGATCGCCATCTCGCACCGCTGATATTTCCGGTGTCGTTACCACAATAGCCTCACTGGCGGCGGCGATCGCATTTTGGAAACCTTGTTCAATACCCGCCGGACAGTCAATCAAAATATACTCGTATTTCGGAGTCAGTTGGCTGATTAACTCCTTCATTTGTTCCGGTGTGACGGCATCCTTCATCCGATTTTGAGCCGCTGGTAACAATACCAACTTAGGTTGGCGCTTGTCTTTCACCAAAGCCTGTTCCAGACGACACTCCCCTGATAGGACTTCCACCGCTGTATATACAATCCGGTTTTCCAGTCCCAGCAGCAAGTCTAAATTTCTCAAACCAAAGTCAGCATCAATCACCACAACTGAGTGTCCTCGTTGGGCGAGAGCCATGCCAAGATTGGCTGTAGAGGTAGTTTTTCCGACTCCTCCCTTTCCAGAGGTGACAACTATAATGCGACTCATGGGGGTTATTAATTAGTTAACAGTTAGTAATATTAACGATCGCTACATGGGCAACAAATGCGATCGGATAATAGCAGATTCGATCACCATATCCAACAGCAATAGTATTACACGCCCGCATCACTAGAGGCTTGACTGATTTGCCAGAGTTTCACTCGCCCCAATTCCGTAGCCCGGCTAATACGGATGCCTTTCGCCGTCATATAAGCTACTTCCGGGTAAAATTCCTCCGGCGGGTTTTCTGGACCACGCGCCACCCGATCCCCTATGCGGATCAGCATCGGTTCCATTTGCAATGCCATAATCATGCTTTGTAGGTTCCCCTTAGCCCCAGCATGGACGGTTCCCCGCAAACGGCCCCATATCATTATATCCCCATTCGCAACTATCGAACTACCTGGGTTCACATCTCCCACAACTACCACCGTCCCCGGATGACGTATTTCTACCCCCGATCGCAAAGTCATTTTTAAGTATAGGGGTTCCGCCTCTACTGTAGTCCTTTCCGTTTCCGTTTCCTTTTGGCTTAAATGGCTCCGATCCGATTCGCGATCAACTGAATATCCCGCCGTCGCCGCCGCCACCGCTGTTTGCGCCCTACTTGTTCTTACCCGCTTTAGCTCTAATTTCGCTCCCGTCAGGATATCTCTAATGTCCTGCAATTGACGACTGTCTAACAGCCGATTTTCGCTGACTAGATGCACTTCTAGCCCCTCTTCCCAGCTATGTTCCTCCCCGGTGATCCGATGTTTCAGTTGTTGCAACAAATCCCCCCAACTGTTGCTGGTAGAGTTCTCAGAGCGATCGCCTTCTTCTGGTGGTAAAATCAGCAGCACATTCTCCCCTTCCCGTTTAAACCGGATTTGGGAATTGCCATCACTCAGCGAAAATACTTTTGGGGTTTCTTCAGACATATTCAGCAAATTCTTAAACCGAGAACTTTTGACCCACAATCATCACCAACAACTCACTGTCCACTATCCCATCCCCAATGTCAATATGTTACCAATCGAGATTTCCCAAACATGGACTTTCATTATCAATTTTTTTCGGCGGATGTCTTGACTTTTAATCAGTCTCAGATATATTATTATATAATGGTAGTGTTTATAATTTTTTTTGGGATGCAAATATCTCTATTATGAAACTTGACACCTCGATAGTAGCATAAAATGCTCTCCCCTGTCAACCCTTTTCTAACAGGGGAGACGAGAATTTGAGTGATTTAATACTTGCGTTCCTGTGGTTCAAACATAGTAATAGCCACAGGACGATAAGCCAAATCAATGCCAGCCTGGGAATAGTAAGCAAGAGTATGCTTGAGGAAATTCTGGTCATCGCGGGTAGTATAATCCTCGCGACTGTGAGCCCCTCGACTCTCCTGGCGGTTGAGGGCAGAAGTCAAAATCATCTCACCCACAATCATAATATTCCGTAATTCCAAGGCTTCAATAACTTCTGTATTCCACAATTTCCCCCGGTCATCCAAATAGATATTTTGGTAACGTTCGCGGCATAGCTGAAGCTGATTTAAGCCCTCCTGCATCACATCTTCAGTGCGAAAAACTCCACAATGCAAAGTCATAGCGTCCTGAAATTCTTGCCGTAGTTGACCAATGCGACAGTCCCCCGACTTATCGAGTAATTCCTGTACCTGATTTTTAGCTTCTTTAATATAGTGCGCTTCGTTGACAGTGGGCAATTTACGGTTTTGTACAAATTGTGCGATCGCCGCCCCCGTGCGCTTGCCATAAACCACACACTCCAACAGAGAATTACTACCCAAACGGTTAGCCCCATGGACAGACACACAAGCCGCCTCACCTGCAGCAAATAACCCATCTACCAAACTATCAGCACTAGCGAGAACCCGACCATCAGTATTAGTGGGAATACCCCCCATAGAATAGTGAACCGTAGGACGCACAGGCATAGGTTCAACCACCGCATCAACCCCCACCAAACGATGGGCTTCTTCCCAACAGAAAGGAATGCGGCTCATAATTTTTTCCCGCCCCATGTGTCGCAAATCCAGATACACAAACGGGCCCCCCGCAGTGCCATCACGATGAATACCCCGTCCGGCACGAATTTCTAAAGTAATTGCCCTAGAAGTAATATCACGGGGGGCTAACTCCATTTTACCGGGGGCGTAATTTTTCATAAAGCGATCGCCCTCACTATTAATCAAATAAGCCCCTTCACCGCGTACCGCCTCAGAAATCAACACACCCACCGGATAAAGGCCTGTCGGGTGAAACTGGACAAACTCCATATCCTGTAACGGTATCCCCGCCAAAGCCGACATAGCCAAGCCATCCCCCGTAGAGGCAAAATCATTAGAAGTAGTGTTAAAAGCCCGACCATAGCCACCCGTAGCGAACATCACCGCCTTAGCCCTAGCCACTTGGATAGTACCATCAAGGATATGATACATCACCACCCCTTTCGCTTCCCCCTCTTCCAGAATCAGGCGCATTACATACCACTCATCATAGATATGCACACCGTAGCGACGCAGGTTATTAACTAACTCGTGGAGGATAGCGTGTCCAGTTTTATCAGCCGCGTAGCAAGTGCGGCGGTGGGTATGACCACCAAAAGCCCGTTGGGCGATACGACCGTCCGGGAGGCGCGAAAACAAAACCCCCATGTGTTCCAGGTCAATAATTACATCTGGGGCCTCTTTCGCCAGAATTTCCACAGCGTCTTGGTCTGCTAGGTAGTCGGACCCTTTCACCGTATCAAAGGCGTGGGCTTCCCAGGTATCTTCAGGGTCAACATTATTGAGAGTCGCCGCGATACCTCCTTGGGCTGCTACGGAGTGGGACCTAATGGGGTGCGTTTTAGCTATAACAGCAATATTTAGGCTGGGGTCAGTCCGGGCTATCTCAACGGCGGCGCGACTTCCGGCTAAACCACCACCAACAATAATTACATCATGTTCTAGCATAGTTCTCTAGTTTGTTCGATATTTGCACATACTCCATAGTTAAACAAAAAAAAACCTCCCTGCCAAAAGGCAAGGAAGTCTTTAGGGTTGACTGACTGCTATGGTGTCCTAACTGGTCGCTTGCGCTGGCTGTTCAGATGCCTTAATTTCCTGATCTGTTCCTGTTTCTGACTTGATGTCTGTGGGTATAAATTCGATATGATTTAACAACGTGGTAACGAAAGCAAACAGCAGAAAGGGCAGCGATAGCACTACAATCAGTCCTAGCATGGTCAGGGCGAAAATTTGCTGAGAACTACTCCACAAGGCTAGGGAGGAGGCTAGGGCGATGAAAATGACGATCAGCCAAATCATGATTTGACCGTAAATATCGCCATAGGTCAGGGTACAGTTGAGCCGGTATTTCTTTAACTTTTCCATCTCAGTTAATCTCATGACTTCTAAAATTCTAGGCTAAGGCTAAGATGAGGTTTTGGAACATTTCTCAATATTTTCACAAAACTTGTAATTAAACTTTACATTACCCCGGCTGGCTTCTGCTTGGGGTCGGTTCGGCAGCCCCGGTCAATCTTCACCTATGGAAAAACCCCGCCGATACGGTTTTATTTCGGCTTCGCGAACTTGAAAATTAATGCGATCGCTCATATTTTCACTGGTGGCTACTTTCAGGGTAAAATCTCCGATTTCGGGCTGCCAAAATATTGACTTGCTCGTAGTTGTGGCTATCTTCTTATCATTGATAAACCATTGGATTTGTTGATTTTCAACTCCCGCCACTTTCAACTCTAGGGGGGAATCATGACCCGAAGTCACTAGGAAATAATCATTATTTTGAGGCAATACAATTCTGAGTTTTCCCGAACTTAAATGAGGCGCTTCCTGTTGCGAGAGCCACTCATTATATTCTGCGGGTAACTCCCCAGCCACAGACGGGTTATCATAATTCTTGATATCCTCTGGATAGAAATATTCTAACACAATTCCTGACCCACAATCATCGGTGGGTTTCCATCCTGTATGACTACAAATCGGCAATTCAACTAATCCCTCTGGCGGCGTAAAATTATCCGGTTTTTTGTCTTTATGAAGATACATCATAATCTGATTCCATAACGGCGCAGCCCCCATGACACCGGAAATATTTTGCATGGGCTGAGAGTCGAAATTTCCCACCCAATTTGCGACGGTGTAATCAGTAGTAAATCCCACCGTCCAAGTATCTCGATAATCCGAAGAAGTTCCCGTTTTTACTGCTACCGAAAACGGTAAATTCAACACTGAATTAACCCCAAAAGCTGAAGCCCTAGCATGGGAGTCCGCCAGCATATTTACAATTAATTCCCAACTGGTGGCTGTATCCATTTGCATACATTCCTGTTGACATGGGGGGGGAATTTCTGGGGAAATTGTAGTCACCAATGGCGTGAACTTTCCCCGGTTCGCAAAAGTTAAATAAGCCTGGGCTAATTCCCAAAGACTCACCTCCCCACTACCCAAACTTAACCCGAGTCCATAATGTTCTGCTTCTCGGTCAAGGTGGCTAAAACCTAATTGATGCAACCGTGATAAAAACTCACCTACACCGACTTTTTCTAAAACTCGCACAGCCGGAATATTTAAGGAATTACCTAAGGCAATTCTGACCCGCACTGGTCCTAAAAAGGTTTCGCTATAATCAACGGGTGTATACAGTTTAGCACCCGGAATAGCATAATAGGTGGGAACGTCTGGGAGTATGGTATTCGGTCGGATAATTCCTTGGGCGATCGCTAATTGATATAAAAATGGCTTCAGGGTTGAACCCGGCTGTCGCCAGGCTTGAACTCCATCATTTGAGCCTAAATTTTCCCAATTAAAATAATCAGGAGAACCTACATATGCTAAAACTTCCCCCGTGTGATTATTAATTACTATAGCCGCCCCATGATTAACATTTTGACCCCCTAAAGAAGTGACTACATGACGGACTTGGGTTTCTACAAATTGCTGGAGAGTCCTGTCTAAAGTTGTCCGAATTTTGGGGCTGGTAATTTCTGCATTGGACAGTTGACTAGCTACCCAAAATAAAAAATGAGGCGCGGCGATAATACCCTGTTCACGAGGGGCAATTTTCAGGGTTTCTCGATAGGCGCGATCGCTTTTTTCTGGGGTGATATACCCATCTTCTACCATGCGATCTAAAACATATTTTTGCCGCTGTTTCAGCCCCTCCCAATTAAAATAAGGATTTAGATCCGTTGGGTCGTTGGGAAGTCCGGCTAATACACTGGCTTGCGATAAACTTAGGTCAGAAGCACCTATACCAAAATAAGTCCGCGCCGCCGCTTCCACACCATACAAGTTACCACCCATAGGAATACGGTTAATATAAGCTGCTAGAATTTCGTCTCGGTTCATTCCCGCAAATAGTCGCCAAGATAACCAAATTTCACTGACTTTGTGCGGGAGTGTATGGGGTGAGGGTTCTAACATTCGCGCTAGTTGCATGGTAATAGTGGACGCGCCACTAACTATCTCTCTGGCTTGTATGGCTTCCATGACCGCCCTCACTAGCGCTATTATATCTACAGCACCATGTTGATAATATCGCTTATCTTCTGCTGCAATAATAGCTTGGATAAAATACGGGGAAATTTCGGTTAAAGGGACTACAGCCGTATGACTTTGGTCTTGGCTGAGAATTGTTCCTAATGCTAAACCTTGGCGATCGCTAAATTCCATCGATACCGAATTTTGACGGATATCTTGCGCCCGAATTGGCATGAAATAAGGAATGCTTCTAATTACTACCACTAGCAGCAACATCACTGCTACAACTTTCACCCACCTACTACGCTTCAAACTACCCAAAAATCGCCATTTTAACATTCACTTACCCCCGTTTTCCCTCTCTTCAGAACCTATATTTATCCATATTTATCAATGCGATCGCATTTTATTCCCCATATAGCTGGGGCGGGTTTTTAAAAACAGTCCTGGGGAATTGATAATTAACTGGGGAACCCGCCCCTACAATTCCTAATGTGGCTGGGGCGGGTTTTTGAAAACAGTCCTGGGGAATTGATAATTAACTGGGGAACCCGCCCCTACAATTCCTAATGTGGCTGGGGCGGGTTTTTGAAAACAGTCCTGGGGAATTGATAATTAACTGGGGAACCCGCCCCTACCATTAATTATCCATATTTATCAATGCGATCGCATTTTATTCCCCATATAGCTGGGGCGGGT
>NZ_JARPLC010000094.1:5423-5746 GCF_032350395.1 Limnospira sp. PMC 289.06 | reverse complement strand
GAACCCGCCCCTACCATTAATTATCCATATTTATCAATGCGATCGTATTTTATTCGCCACTTGTTGATTTTTTATTCAATTTTTAAAAAATTGTTCCGACAAATTAGCGCCAACAGCTTGACAAGCACCCGGAACTAATGATATCATATTGACATATTCTTAAATAATGGAAAATTTGCTTAAATAAAAATTTAGCCAATATTCCCATTATCTAAAATGATAGCACGAACTCCCCCAAAAAGCTACCCCCCCAGACCAAAAAAAATTTTCGCAACATTTCTTAACTTTTTGTTACAAAACTTAACATAACCCCGAAAGTAGCT
>NZ_JARPLC010000094.1:0-5414 GCF_032350395.1 Limnospira sp. PMC 289.06 | reverse complement strand
GGGGCGGGTTATTAAAAACAGTCCTGGGGAATTGATAATTAACTGGGGAACCCGCTCCTCCCCTACAATTGCTAATATGGCTGGGGCGGGTTATTAAAAACAGTCCTGGGGAATTGATAATTAACTGGGGAACCCGCCCCTACCATTATATTCATGATTTTCGATTTCGGCTAAATACTTATCTTTTTCAGCCTGACTCAGAAAGGAAGCCATAAAAGAATTTTTGGCTAACTGTATCAGTTGAGAATTGGTAAAATTCAAAGCCTCTTGAACAGCGAGATAATTTTCATTAATATAGCCGCCAAAATAAGCGGGGTCGTCCGAATTAATAGTTACACACAAACCCAACTCTAGCAATTGTTTAACATTATGGGAGTTGATATCAGGAAAAACCCCCAACTTAACATTAGACAATGGACAGACAGTTAAAGGGATTTGTTGTTGTGCCAAATAAGTAACCAATGCCGGGTCTTCTGTACAGCGCACACCGTGATCAATCCGGGATACCTGCAATAAATTAATTGCTGACCAAATATAATCAGCGCCTGCTTCTTCTCCTCCATGGGCGACAGTTAAAAATCCCTCGGATTTGGCTCGTTCAAATACCTGTTGAAATTTACTAGGTGGATTGTGCAATTCCGCCGAATCCAAACCGACAGCAATAATGCCATCTTGGTATGGTAAGGCTTGTTCAAGGGTATTCATAGCGGCTTCTGCGCTTAAATCTCGCAGAAAACAAAGAATTAAGTGTGAGGAGATATTTAGATAGGTTTTGGCATCTTGTAGGGCTGACTGTATGCCATGGTATACCACCGGGAAATCAATACCGCGATCGCCATGAGTTTGGGGGTCAAAAAATATTTCCGTGTGGCGGACATTCTGCTGATAGCATTTTTGTAAATAAGCCCAAGTCAAATCATAAAAATCCTGGTCAGTGCAGAGGACCTGAGCCCCCTGATAATATAAATCCAGAAAGGATTGCAAATTCGATAAATGATAGGAATTTTGCACATCTGCCACTGACTCAAAAGGTAAAGATAGATGATTTCGTTGAGCCAGGTCAAACATCATCTGTGGTTCTAAAGTACCTTCGATGTGAAGATGTAGTTCCGCTTTGGGGAGACCATAAATAAACTGATTCATATTAGCCTAGGGAAAGCCGTTAACTGTCAATGATAACCTGAAACCAACTAACAAATAACAGAATTAACCAATAACTCCGTACTGGTGATAGATTAAAGTTCCCATATCAATGGTAAGCTAGTCACAGAGTCCTACGGTATGACTCAATGTTTCTCTTGTTACTCCCACACTAAAGCAATGGCACCTAAAATTATTGTTCTGGATGATGACCCCACCGGTTCCCAAACTGTTCATAGTTGTCTGTTGTTGACACAATGGGACGTAGAAACCCTACGGCTGGGACTGAGTGACCAGTCTCCCATATTCTTTATCTTAACGAATACCAGAGCATTAACCCCAGAAGCAGCAGCCACAGTTACACGAGAAGTTACCCATAATCTGAAAATGGCGATCGCCGCCGAGTCTATCCAAGATTTCCTAGTAGTGAGTCGGTCTGACTCCACCCTACGGGGTCACTATCCCATAGAAACCGATGTAATTGCCGAAGAATTAGGCCCCTTTGACGCTCATTTTTTAGTTCCCGCCTTCTTTGAGGGGGGACGGATAACCAAAGGGGGAACCCACTACCTGAAAATAGACGGCGTTGATACCCCTGTACACGAAACGGAATTTGCTCGCGATTCAGTATTCAGCTACCATCATTCCTACCTACCCGATTATGTAGCCGAAAAAACCCAAGGACGCATTAAAGCCGAAGCTGTCCAAATTTTCACCTTGGGGGACATTCGCAACGGGACCCTAGACCGACTGATGCAATTCAGTGATAATCAATGTGTGGGAGTTGACGGCGAAACCCAAGGCGACCTAGACCAATTCGCCTCCGATATCCTAGCCGCCGCCAGCAAAGGAAAACGTTTCCTCTTCCGCAGCGCCGCCAGTATCCTCACATCCCTAGCCTCCCTCGGTCCCCAACCATTACCACCGGAGTCTATGGGAAAATATACCCGAAATAATCAACCGGGAGTGGTGTTGATGGGTTCCCATGTGAAAAAGTCTACTCAACAGCTTGAACAGTTATTGAAAGAATCAGATATCGTCGGGGTTGAGGTAGATGTGTCTCACCTGTTAGATGATAATCCCTCTCTACGTCAAGAGCTACTTAGCCAAATTAGCGATCGCATCCATCAAATCCACCAACAGGGTCAAACCCCTGTAGTGTACACCTCTCGCCAAGAAATCACCTTTGAGAATACCCAAGTCCGCTTAGAATTTGGGGCGGCGGTTTCAGATTTGTTAATGGATATTGTCCGGGGTTTACCAAAAGATATTGGATTTTTGATTAGCAAGGGAGGCATCACCTCCAATGATGTCCTTAGTAAAGGTCTAAGTCTCCCCACCGCGCGACTCTTGGGACAGGTTATGGCTGGTTGTTCAATGGTGAAAACCCCCGCATCACATACCCAATTCCCTAATCTTCCCGTTGTCCTGTTTCCAGGTAATGTGGGTGATGCTAACGGGTTAGTCACTGTCTATCAACGACTCAAAAACCATTGATTGAGGTGCTACACCTGATCAGATACATCAGATAGATCAGTCTCTCCCACCTCCGATGAGTTTTTGCCGTTACCTGGGAGTTCCAAACAGTAACCAGCACCATAAACGGTTTTGATGTAGCGAGGATGACGTGGGTCTGGTTCCATTTTGGTGCGTAAATGGCGAATATGAACCCGGATAGTTTCGATATCATCGTCCGGGTCATAGCCCCAAACTTCCTTGAGAATTTCACTGGGGGCTACGGTTTGACCGTGACGTTGTAGCAAACAGTGCAGTAACTCAAATTCTAGGTGAGTTAGTTTGACTGTCTGATCAAACCAGATCGCCTCGAACCTTTCGGGAACTAGGGTAAGAACTCCATAACTGAGGATCTCGCTGTGTTTAGCCGCTTGCGGAATGCGATCGGTGCGTCGCAATAGCGCGCGGACACGAGCCAGCATTTCTTCGAGTTCAAAGGGTTTAGTTAAATAATCATCAGCCCCAGCGTTAAAGCCTTCCACTTTATCCTGGGTTTGTCCCAAAGCTGTCAACATCAAAACCGGGATCTCTCCGGTGCGTTCATCTCGGCGTAGACGCTGACAGACGGTGAACCCATCGACTTTGGGCAACATTAGGTCTAAAATAATCAGGTCTGGCAGTAGTTGCAGCGCTAGTGCTTGTCCTACTATACCATCGGGGGCGAGGGTGACTTCATAACCAGCCATCTCTAGGTTAATCGCCACCAGCTCTGCGATCGCGGGATCATCATCAATCACTAAAATTCGGGGCATTATCTAAAACTCTGTCTAAGGTTTTCAGCTTTAACCGCCTATAGGGACTAATCCTTCCCTTCCAGGGAGGCTATGCGAACAGCAAAAAGTAGGGGTCGAGAGAGATGTCGCCATCTCCCCCTCCCATACAGAACCGTACTTGAGACTTTCACCTCATACGGCTCCTAATTTGACCGTCTCCTTGTTAAGAGTACAGCATCATCTCTTCATCAAGAGCTGTTTTATTGTCGTGACAATGGCGATGTAATAATTGAATATTCTTGTATTCATCCTTTCCGCCATGGCTTCTAGGTACAATGTGGTCTATTTCAATTAAATCTGATGGGGTAAAGTATTGCCCGCACCAGGTACATCTACCTTTTTGCTTTTTGAGTAGTTTTGCTACATTATTTGGCGTGCCGATTGCTTGTCCTTTCCTGGTTGCCCAATAAGTCCAATTTCCGTCGTATGGTGTTGCGTCAGGGCGTATTAAAGTATGTCTAACAATTGGAGTCCAATTGTGTTTGAATAGATGTAACCCATCTTTGGTTTGGAACAGCCAATTTTCGTGTCTTTCTTTCCCATTGCTAAGTTTAATTGTTCCATGTCTGAAATAATTACTTAGTTTTTCGTAACTTGCCTTTCCGCATCTTGATACTGTCCATGCCCTTAACATTTGCCAGACTGTTTTGTCTAGCTTATTGAAGGTCTCTGTTGAGACTACCGCTGAATAATAATTTGACCATCCCCGAATAATCGGGTTTAGTTTACTAATCAAGGCTGATTGAGGTGCTGTTCTATGTTGTTTGATTACACCTTTTATCACTTCTATATGGGCTTTAACTGCTTTATGGCTGGGTTTTATGTGGGTTTTATGTCCGATTAATCGGCTTGCTGCCCCGCCTGTTTTCCCAGATTTGTATTTTCCTGCTGGATATTGCCTGATATTGAATCCGAGAAAGTCAAACCCTGGATTCTCTGTTTTACCGTCATACTCAATAGTTTTGAGTGTATGACAGATTCGAGTCTTTTCAGGTTTTATTTCTAGTCCTACAGGTTTTAGCCATTCAGAAATAGCAGTTTTGCACTGTTCAATGATTCCTAGGTCTTTGGAGATGACCACAAAATCATCGGCATATCTTATAAGGTTCACCTGGGTGGCTGTGCCTTTATTTGGATACATTCCTTTAACTAGCCTTTCCATTCCCAACAGTGCGATGTTGGCGAGTATTGGACTTATTACCCCTCCTTGGGGTGTCCCTGCTTCTGTATCCTCAAATACACCGTTATCTAGCACACCTGCTTTGAGCCATTGCTTCAGGTCTCTTTTTAGGTTGCTTGGACAATGAATTTTTGACAGTAGGTAGTCATGGTTTATTCGGTCAAAGCATTTCGCTATATCAGCATCTAGCGCGTAGTATTCACCATTGTTAATACTCAGGTAAATCCTGCTTATTGCATCTTGGGCTGACCGTCCAGGACGGAACCCATAGCTAGTGCCCTCAAATCTCGATTCCCATTCCGGTTCGAGAGCCGACTTAACCAAGGCTTGCCTTGCTCTATCTTGGATTGTGGGTATGCCTAGTGGGCGTTTTTCATCCCTACCAGGTTTTGGAATCCACACCCTTCGCAGTGGTTTTGCTTTGAGGTTTCCCTTAATGTTTTTGACAATTTCTAACCTTTGTCTTGGAGAGATTGCTCTTACTCCATCAACCCCGGCTGTTTTCTTGCCTTGATTATCTTGGGTCACTCGCCGCACTGCTAAGAGCCGGGCATAATACGATTTCACCAATAGACGTTGCAACCTTCTTACCTTTGCATCTTGTCCCGATTTAGCTGCTTGGAATATACTCTTTTGGAGCTTGAAAACTTTCCGTTGAACCTTAGTCCACGGGATTGCTCTCCATGCGTTGTTCGTAGTCTTGATTGGTTTGGGTTTACCAAATCCTTTCTTTAAACTCGCTATCGCCATTTTGACTCCTACTAGACTCTATTCTTACAATCAAACCGTGACCTGTTAGCATATCC